>JBIIRS010000015.1:0-13780 GCA_044341425.1 Candidatus Planktophila sp.
TTTAGATGGCGATAACCCCGAAATGATTATTACCGTTAACTCGCTAGCAAATTGGTATCGCGGAAATGGATCTGGTCCAAGTAGATCTGAGTACGACCTGCAATCTGTAATTCTCCATGAGATGGCACATGGTTTGGGATTTCTCTCAACCGATAGCTACGACGATTTCTTTGGTTACGGTTCGATTGATCAACCAACTCCGTATACCGCTTATGTTCAAACAGGAGATGGGCGCAGACTTTCAGATCTTCCCTCACCTTCATTAGAACTTGGCGAAGCGCTAACTTCGAAGTTAGTTTGGTCAGGTCCGCTGGGCATTGCCGCAAATGGTGGTGTAAAGCCACTGCTTTATACGCCTACAAAGTATGAAGATGGATCTTCGGTCAGCCATTTAGATGAAGCAACATTTTCTAACGCCGGTAAAGATGCAGCGATGACTCCTAATCTTGATGCTGGCGAAATTTTCCATGAGCCTGGCCCACTAGTACTTGCAATGATGCAAGATCTTCGAAATAAGCCACCTGTCGGAATCGCCGTCGGAATTCCGCAGCAAGTACGTAACGCGCAAGCGCTGGTTTCAGATAGTTCAGCGATCGTTCGCTTTGATCCACCTGCAAATGCCCGCGCCGCACAGATAACTAGCTATACCGTGAAGAATACAAAGACCGGTGCCGAGAAGAGTTTTACTGCTAGTCCCGCTGTAATGACCGGGCTAAAAAACGGTACGCAATATTCATTTACTGTTACCGCCTCAAATTCTTTGGGAACATCTGATCCAATTACGACAAATTCGATTACTCCACAAGCGCCGTGGAAGAAGACAGTAATTGATCCAAAGGTAGATGCCCGAAATTTAACTAGCGTTACCTTTAATACAAACCCATCGATCGTTTATCAAGATGCCATTACTGGAGCGCTCAAGGTCGCGCTCTGGAACGGGAAAGTTTGGAGCAAGTTAACTGTTGATGGTCGCGGTGGGTCTGCAGGTCGTACCCGTAATCCCATCGCAGGAGATGTCTCTGCCTGTGTGAGTGGGTTTGGTAAAACCCAAACACTTCATATCTTCTACTCAGATTCAGTTAATAAAGATCTGCGCCATGCAACTTATGATGGAAAGAGTTTTAAGTACGAGATCATCGACGGCAACGGTCCTACAGTTAATAACTACGAAGACCCAATCCGCGTGCGCACGGCAAGTGATGTCAGTGTTTCAAACGCCTGCTCAATTAGCTCAGCTGGAATACAAGTCTTCTATCGCGACGAATCACAAGGAATTCTCTTGGGCGCAGTTAAGGCAAAATCTAGCCCTGACTGGAAATACGAACTAGTAGATGGTGATCGTAAGACCGATGATCGAACCACCGGCGATGTGGCCTTCCATCTAGATGCGCTCTTTGATGGCAAAGAGACCGTTCTACTTTATGACTCAATTCTCACAATCAATACTCGCAAAGAAGCGACATCAGGTGCGATAAGAGTTGCTAAGCGAATAGGTCTGGCTGCAAGTAGTTGGCGATACCAAACACTTGATACATCAGGTGAAGCTATTACAGTTGTCGGTTACGACGTTGCGCTACATAAAGGCGCTCGTGGAATTATTGCTACTTGGCTTACCTCTTCAATTCTGACTCTGCCTAAAGCCGAACAGATTCGTTGGGCATATCTAAGCGCCCCAACTGTTTTCACAACGCTGCCACCAACTAGCTACGGAACGCCTTCTAAATTCCTTAGTAGCGACGGCACAACGACTGCATTTAACTGCCAGGAACGGCTCTGTGCGCTTGATATCGCAAAGAAGACTATTTCTCTGGCATCAAGTGAGCAGAGCAGTGATGGAATCGACTCGACTTGGATTGTTTTAAATAAATTGCGTTACTTAATTGCCGGTGTTGGCAATCAGCTTATTTCGTTGCGCCCACTCTAAATATTCCGCTATCTGTCAGTAGAAATAGTCCACCAGCAGTAGAGAAACCTGTGGATCTAACTTGACCAAGTTCTGCAGCGGTAAAGGCGTTGATCAATAAACCTTTACTATCGAACTGCAGAACAAGACTTTGACCTTTGGCTAACTTAGCGGGAGCTAAACCTTTAACTGCGGCGGTAGGTGTGAGAACAGCGTAGAAGGAGTTGTTCGGACCAGTTGATGCGAGCGTGTCTCCAGGTGAGGCGACACGAGTTGTCCAGGTCGGTGCAAAAGAGCTCGTGAATTTCGTAATTGCGCTCTCACTAGTTGTACCTGATTTAACGTAACCAGTCAGAAATAGATTGCTCGTTGCGCTTGTCCAACTGCGTTGCGCTCTTGGTGCAGAGCTTCGCACCACTGAAGAGATTGCTCCAGTTTTAGAGACTTTAATCAAAACCCCGTCTTCGCGTCCTACCAATTTCTTACCAGCCAAAGTTTCAGTACTTGATCCGAATAAGTTAACGGTTCCGTCACCAAGGCGTACAACCGAGTTTAACTTGGTCTTTGCAGTTCCAATCTTTAACTCTTTTCCAAAAACACCCTTTAGATTTGCAGAGATAAGAAATCCTCCGGCATCACGTAAGCCGATAACAGAGACACCAGTTGCGCTGACGGAGATTGCCTCAACCAGTGAGATCTCGCTCTGCAAAGAGGCGAAGGTATCGGTTACTTCTCCCGCATCATTTATCTTCCATATCGTTAATTGGCGCATATCTTGGCGAAGTGGAGTTACATCTTCGGTCGCTACGTTGTCTGGATTTAGAGCCTGCCCCGCTGCCGTTGCTGTCTCTGCGCTGGCAGGCACAGCAGAATTTCCAGCGATCCAGATATTTCCCTGGTTATCTGCGGTAATTGCCGTAGCAACTTCATCGCTGCCCGAGTCAATTAACTTGTTCCAAAGATTTGCGCCTGCGAAATCCTTAGCCTGAATCTCAATATCTGATGTCGTAGTGGTGATGTTCTTTACTGTAACAACTGCCTTATTTGTGACTGCAAATAGTTCAATATCGGCGCCCTCGCCCCATTTAACAGCGCTCTTTACAGTAACCAATTTCGGTGCAGCGTTAGCGGTTATTGGAAATACCAACCCCGTAATCAGCGCTGGGATAAGGAGAAATCTAAGCAAGTTCTTGTGAGCGATCACGTGCTGCCTTCATAGCCTTAGCAACGGTTGCCGAGATATCGGAATCGTTAAAAGAATTTAGCGCCGCGAAAGTTGTTCCGTTAGGGCTAGTTACCTTTTCGCGAAGCGTGGTTGGGGAATCACCAGATTGATCAAGTAACTTTGCAGATCCAACAATGGTCTGGACCGTCAGCGTCGTTGCATCCTCTTTGGATAGTCCAAGCGCTACCGCACCATCGATCATCGCTTCCACAAATCTAAAGAAATAAGCTGGGCCAGATCCGCTAGTTGCTGTTACGGCATCTTGTAGATCTTCATCTACCTCAATCACTTTTCCAACTGCGCCTAAGAAGCCAAGGGTGAAATCTTTCTGTTCTGGAGTAACTAGCACACAGCAAGAGATGGCAGCCATGCCAGCACCAACCAGAGTTGGCGTATTTGGCATTACGCGAATCACTGGGTTTGCAGAAGTACCGATCTGATCAGCGATTGAGCGGATCTGCTTACCGGCCACGAATGAGATAACTAGTACGCCCTTGCTGATTACAGGGGCGATTTCAGCCAAGACTGTGGCCATATCTTGTGGCTTCACGACTAGAAGAATTAGATCGCTCTGCGCAACGTTCGTGGCTAATTCTGCGTTTGCCACTTTATAGCGAGTAATTAACTCAGCGGCTCGTTCTTCACGCTTTTCAGAGATAACGATATTTGTTGGCTTAACTCCGTAGGTAATCAAGGCAGAGATAAGTGCTTCACCCATTACACCGGCACCAATAACTGCGACCTTGGAGTCGATTAGTGATTTCTCTAAATTAGCCATAGCGAAAGAGTACGCGTAGGCTCTGCGACTATGTCAGAAATTAAGCCAGGTTTCGCACGCGATTGGGTCGAATTCGAAGATCCCAACGATCCTGAGGAAATCTTTAAATGTGACTTAACGTGGCTGACTTCATATTGGACCTGTATTTATGGAGATGGTTGCAAGGGCGTATTTGAAAACCGTCCCAATGCAGGATGCTGCACAGAAGGTGCGATGTATTCTGATGAAGATGACGAAGAACGCGTTCGCAAAGCAGCCGCAGATCTAACTCCCGAGATGTGGCAGTTCTACGATCAAGCTCGCCCTAAGAAACCAAATGGCCAACTTCGTATCTCAGATTTAGATGAAGATAAAGAACGTAAGACTCGTACCATCGATGATGGTTGTATCTTCCTAAACCGTAAAGGTTATGAAGCGCCAGGATTTACCGGAAACTTCGGTTGCGTACTTCACCACTTAGCGCAGAAAGAGAACCGTCACTTCGTTGATACCAAACCAGATGTTTGCTGGCAGTTGCCGTTGCGTCGTAGTTTTGAAACGCGCGAAGTCGGCGAACGCGAATATTCAATTACCGTAATTGGTGAATACGAAAGACTTGCATGGGGCGATGGCGGAGATGATTTCGATTGGTACTGCACCAGCAATACCGATGCGCATGTCGGAAGCGAACCGGTTTACATCTCTAACCGCACCGAACTCCAAGCGCTAATGGGCGAAGCGGCATATGCAGTACTCGCCGAACATTGCGATAAGCGCGTTCAGGGAATTAATGATGCAAAAGCGCGCTCACTTCCGCTCTTTGTAATCCAACACCCAGCATCTATCGCCGCTGGGAAGTAGTCAGCCCGACCCTCTAGAGTTTGGTCATGGCCAAGTTAGAGAAGGATCCATTCCGCTGTTCTGAATGCGGTTGGGGCTCCCAAAAATGGGTTGGTCGCTGCGGTGAATGTCAGGCTTGGGGCAGCGTTGAAGAACTTGCTGCACCGAAGAAACTCTCACTTGTTCCCGGAAAAGTTACCCATGCTGCAACACCAATTGGCGATGTCGATCTTTCATCTGCGCGCGCACGTGCAACTGGCGTCTCTGAACTAGATCGCGTACTCGGCGGCGGACTTGTTCCAGGCGCTGCAATCTTGCTTGCGGGCGAACCTGGTGTTGGTAAATCAACACTTCTGCTTTCAGTTGCTGCACAAACTGCCGCTAAAGGAATTCCTGCGCTCTATATCAGCGGTGAAGAATCCGCATCACAAGTTCGCTTACGTGCCGAGCGCATCAACGCAGTTGATCCCAAATTATTTTTAGCATCCGAAACCGATCTCGGCGCAGTTATCGCACATATTGATTCAGTAAAACCTGAGCTTTTAATTATCGATAGCGTGCAGACAATTGGTTCTGCCGCTGCAGATGGTTCACCTGGCGGCGTAACACAGGTTCGCGAAGTTGCCGGCGCACTTATCCGCATATGTAAAGATCGCGACATTACATTGTTACTGGTTGGACACGTTACAAAAGATGGCTCAATTGCAGGTCCACGTCTGCTCGAACATATCGTTGACGTTGTACTGCAATTCGAAGGTGAGCGTCACTCTCGTCTGCGTTTGATTCGCGCAATTAAAAATCGTTTCGGTGCATCTGATGAAGTTGGTTGCTTTGATTTAAGTGATACCGGCATCGAAAGCGTTCTCGATCCGACCGGCTTGTTTACATCTCGTCACGCCGAGCCTGTGCCAGGTACTTGCGTAACGGTTACCCTCGAAGGTCGCCGCCCGTTATTAGCCGAAATACAAGCGCTGGTAAGCCAGGGTCGCGAAAATGATTTCGGAAATTCACGTCGCGTTACCAGCGGACTCGACTCTGCTCGCACTGCAATGACTTTGGCTGTTCTAGAACTTCGTGCAGCAGTGCGCGTTGGTGGTCGCGATGTTTACGCCGCAACTGTTGGCGGAATGAAGATGTCAGAACCCGCTGCTGATTTAGCGCTTGCACTTGCCGTTGCATCTGCCGCAAAAGGGCTTGCACTGCCTGCTGATTTAGTTGCCATCGGTGAAGTCGGTCTTGCCGGAGAAATACGTAAAGTTAGCGGGGTATCCCGTCGCTTAGCTGAAGCTTATCGCCTAGGTTTTAAACGCGCCCTTGTTCCCGCAGGTAGCGATGTAAAGATCGATGGCATGGAGATCGTTGAAGTATCTCGCCTTGATCAAGCGTTGCAGCGCGTCAAGATTACTGGCGATTAATACTTCTTTAAAAGCGCGATAAAGTTGCAGGTATGAGCCATCTCGTAGCGCTAGCCGCAGCACTTGGCCCAGATACAACTCTTATCTCCGATTCAGATATCACCGCTTCTTATTCACGTGACCATGCACCATTTGCAGTTAGCGCGCCACCATTTGCAGTTTTACTCGCTAAGAACGCACAGGAAATTTCTAAAGCTTTAATTTTTGCCAACGAACATAAGATCCCGGTTGTCACTCGTGGCGCCGGAAGCGGCTTATCAGGTGGAGCAAACTCTGATGCGCAGAGTTTGGTCATCTCACTCGAAAAAATGAACCAGATACTTAACCTTGATGTGGCAAATCAAATAGCACGCGTGCAAGCCGGTGTAATCAATATTGATCTAGATACGGCCGCTAAAGAACATGGTTTGGCATACCTGCCTGATCCAGCAAGCCGCGAATGGTCAACTCTTGGTGGAAATGCAGCGACAAATGCTGGTGGAATGTGCTGTGTTAAATACGGAGTTACCTCTGCACATGTGCGCGCGCTGCAAGTTGTTTTGGCAACTGGTGAAATCATTGAACTAGGCAGCGCAACTAAGAAATCCGTTACAACTTATGATTTGGTCCATCTCTTCGTTGGCTCTGAAGGAACGCTCGGAATCATTACTGAGTTAACTCTTAACTTAGAAATTCGCCCGGCTCCCCCAGCAACGTTAATTGCAACTTTTCCTAGCGTTACTAAGGCTGCAGCTGCGGCAACTGCGCTACTTAAATATCGTCCTTCAATGCTAGAAATTGTTGATCAAACAACTTTGAAGGCTGTCCAAGCTTGGCACCCGCTTGGCTTTGAAGTCGCCGGCAGTGTTCTTTTAATGCAGTTAGATGAAAACCATTCGCTCTGCGAAGCAGCGCTGGAAACTTGCAAAGAGTTCGATCTAATCGATGGCGTTTATTCAGATGATCCAGCCGATGCTGCTGATTTAATCCGCGTACGAAAGTTGGCCTACCCCGCGCTGGAGCGAATGGGTGCAACGCTGCTCGATGATGTTGCGCTACCTATTACCAAGATCGCCGAGTTTGTTGAAAAGGTTGAAGCGCTAAGTCGCGAGACCAATTTGGTTATCGGAATATTTGGCCATGCCGGCGATGGAAATATGCATCCCACAATTGTTCATGACCACGGAGATGTAGCTGCTGCCGAGCGCGCAAAGCAAGCCTTTGCCCGGATTGTTGAAATTGCTCAATCACTTGGTGGCACCGCAAGCGGTGAACACGGCATCGGTTCGATTAAGCAAGCCTTTATGGCAAATGAAATTTCGCCAAAAGTTGCAGCGCTGCAACGCGAAGTTAAGAAAGCCTTTGACCCTAACGGGATATTAAATCCCGGTAAGAAGATTTAATTACTTAGTAGCTTCAGCGAGATCTTCTGGTGAGTCAGGCATGGTTGCCTTAGGTGCACCAGTGAATGTGAACTTGGCATCAGCATCTACGCCCTCAACATCTACAACGATGATCTCGCCGGCCTTTAGCTCGCCAAAGAGAATTCGCTCTGAGAGTGAATCTTCGATTTCGCGCTGAATAACGCGACGCAACGGACGCGCACCAAGGAGTGGATCGTAACCACGGGCGGCAAGGAGATCCTTAGCTGCTTGAGTAAGTTCGATACCCATATCTTTCGCCTTCAAGCGATCATCAAGGTTTGCAACCATTAGATCAACGATGTGAATGATCTGATCCTTCGTCAACTGGTGGAAGACGATTACATCATCGATGCGGTTTAAGAACTCAGGGCGGAAGTGGTTCTTGAGTTCATCTTGAACCTTGCCCTTCATGCGATCGTAATTTGTTAGATCGTCATCAATGTTGGCAAAGCCAAGTCCGAGGCTCTTAGAAATATCGCGGGTACCAAGGTTGGTAGTCATGATGATTACCGTGTTCTTAAAGTCAACGGTGCGGCCTTGTGAATCAGTGAGGCGACCATCTTCCAGAACTTGAAGAAGTGAGTTGAAGATATCTGGGTGAGCTTTTTCGATTTCATCGAAGAGCACAACTGAGAATGGACGGCGGCGAACCTTTTCAGTTAGCTGTCCACCTTCGTCGTAACCGACATATCCTGGAGGTGCACCAAATAGTCGTGAGGCTGTGTGGCGCTCAGAATATTCAGACATATCGAGTTGGATAAGTGCGGTCTCATCACCAAATAGGAATGAGGCAAGTGTGCGTGAAAGTTCAGTCTTACCAACACCTGAAGGACCGGCGAAGATAAATGATCCACCAGGACGCTTTGGATCTTTAAGTCCTGCGCGAGTACGGCGGATTGCTTGTGACAACGCCTTGATCGCTTGATCTTGACCAATAACGCGACGGTGTAGTTCATCTTCCATGCGAAGCAGACGTGCTGTCTCTTCTTCAGTTAACTTAAATACTGGGATACCAGTTGATGCAGAAAGCACCTGGGCGATGAGTTCTTCATCAACTTCGGTGACCTTATCAAGATCAGTTGCCTTCCAATTCTTTTCTGCTTCCGCCTTCTCTGCAATAAGCGTCTTTTCCTTATCGCGAAGTGCAGCTGCGCCTTCAAAATCTTGGCCATCAATTGCAGATTCTTTTGCTTTACGCGCTTCAGCGATCTTGTCATCGAATTCACGGAGTTCGGCAGGTGCAGTCATGCGCTTAATGCGCAGACGTGAACCGGCTTCATCAATTAGATCGATAGCTTTATCTGGCAAGAAGCGATCTGAAATGTAGCGATCTGCCATATTTGCTGCGGCAGCAAGGGCGCCATCGGTAATTGATACGCGGTGGTGGGTTTCGTAACGATCGCGAAGTCCTTTAAGAATTTCAATGGTGTGAGCAACTGACGGCTCTTTAACTTGAATTGGTTGGAAGCGACGTTCTAGCGCAGCATCTTTCTCAACATGCTTGCGGTATTCATCGAGAGTTGTTGCACCAATTGTCTGGAGCTCACCGCGAGCCAGCATCGGCTTCAAGATGCTGGCAGCATCGATCGCACCTTCTGCTGCGCCTGCGCCAACAAGAGTGTGGATTTCATCGATAAACAAAATAATATCGCCGCGAGTTTTGATCTCTTTCAAAACTTTCTTTAGGCGCTCTTCGAAGTCACCGCGGTAGCGGCTTCCGGCGACAAGTGCACCTAGATCTAGCGAGTAAAGCTGCTTATCTTTAAGAGTTTCTGGAACATCGTTCTTGTAAATTGCCTGCGCAAGACCTTCAACAACTGCAGTCTTTCCAACGCCTGGTTCGCCGATTAACACTGGGTTATTTTTGGTACGACGTGAAAGAACCTGCATTACACGTTCAATTTCAGTTTCGCGACCGATAACTGGATCAAGCTTTCCTTCGCGCGCAGCCTGTGTGAGGTTGCGACCGAATTGATCAAGAACGAGTGAAGTAGATGGTGTTCCTTCTGCAGGACCGCCAGATGTTGCCGCTTCTTTTCCTTGGTAACCAGAGAGAAGTTGGATAACTTGCTGACGAACGCGATTTAAATCAGCGCCGAGTTTTACAAGAACTTGTGCAGCAACGCCTTCGCCTTCGCGAATTAAGCCGAGCAAAATATGTTCTGTGCCGATGTAGTTGTGGCCGAGTTGCAACGCTTCGCGAAGTGAGAGTTCCAGAACTTTCTTAGCGCGAGGTGTAAATGGAATATGGCCGCTAGGTGCTTGTTGTCCTTGGCCGATAATCTCTTCAACTTGTGCGCGAACGCCTTCAAGTGAGATGCCGAGCGCTTCGAGGCCCTTTGCAGCAACGCCTTCACCTTCGTGGATGAGGCCAAGGAGGATGTGCTCTGTGCCGATGTAGTTGTGATTGAGCATGCGTGCTTCTTCTTGAGCCAAGACAACAACGCGTCGGGCTCGATCGGTAAAGCGCTCAAACATGGGCAAGGCTCCTTCTATTGGTTACTGCGTCAAGCCTATAACCCAACGCAGGGAAGGCGCGAGGTGGATGGCTTGTACCCCTTAGAACCCCAGATTTAGCGGGGATATTCCCTATTAGGCCTACTTGTGGGGCTAAAGAGTCAGGAGCATCCGGGTATTGCCAAGGGTATTTGGCTTTGCCGCTTCGAGATCCAAGAACTCAGCCACACCGGCATCGTACGAACGAAGGAGCTCTTGATAAACATCTGGTGCAACTGGCGTTCCTTCAATTTCAATAAATCCGTGGCTGCCGAAGAATTTAGTTTGAAAGGTTAAACAGAAAATTCTTTCGACGCCGACCTCGCGAGCACGTTCAATGATACTTTCAAGTATCTGATGGCCAACACCTTTGTTGTGAAAACTTTTTTCAACCGCAACTGTGCGAACTTCGGCTAAGTCATCCCACAAGACGTGGAGCGCACCACAACCGATAACTTTCCCATCAACTTCAGCAACGGTGAATTCCTGAACGCTTTCATACAAAGTCACAGTCTCTTTGGAGAGCATGTGACCAGGAGTTGCATAAGAATCTACTAACTGGCGAATTGCTTTTACATCGCTAGTGCGCGCCGGACGAATATTTACCATGTGAAAACTTTGCGTTATTCGATTTCTGGCTTAACGAGTGGGAAGAGAATTGTTTCGCGGATACCAAGACCAGTAAGCGCCATAAGCAAACGATCAACGCCCATTCCCATTCCACCCATTGGTGGCATTGCAAATTCCATCGCGCGCAAGAAATCTTCATCAACTTGCATCGCTTCTAAATCACCCTTGGCACCTAGCGTTGCTTGTTCTACTAGACGCTCGCGCTGGATAACTGGATCAATCAATTCAGAGTAACCAGTTGCTAGTTCAAAGCCATCAACGTAGAGATCCCATTTTTCGGCAACACCTGGAATTTCGCGATGTGCGCGAACAAGTGGCGATGTATCAACTGGGAATCCCATTACAAAAGTAGGCTCAATTAACTGATCTTTTGCCACATGTTCGAAGATCTCTTCGGCTAACTTGCCGGTGATCCACTTGGGGTCGATCTTCATGCCGAGCTTGGTTGCAATCTTCTTTAGATCATCGATTGGAGTAAGTGCTGTAACGGTCTCGCCAACGCCTTGTGAAATAGCGTCGTAGAGCGAAATCTCTCTCCACTTTCCACTGAGGTCTGCTTGACGACCATCGTGATGAGTAACAGTGTGCGAACCAGCAACTGCCATCGCAGCGTTCTGAACTAGTGAACGAGTTAAATCTGCGATCGAACGCCAGTCGCCATATGCCTGATAGCTCTCGATCATCGCGAACTCTGGTGAGTGTGAAGAGTCTGCACCTTCATTGCGGAAGTTACGGTTAATTTCAAATACCCGTTCAATACCGCCGACAACACAACGCTTCAAGAAAAGTTCTGGAGCGATTCGCAGGAAGAGATCCATATCGTAAGCATTTGAGAAAGATTTAAAGGGACGAGCCGCTGCTCCACCGTGCATTACCTGCAGCATTGGAGTTTCAACTTCAATGAAGTTCTCGTTATGGAAAGTCTCGCGCAGTGAACGCATTACCGCTGGGCGAAGACGTGCATTGGTGCGCGCTTCTTCGCGAACGATGAGGTCTACATAACGCATGCGCACACGCGTTTCCTCAGACATTGGCTTGTGATCATTAGGCAACGGGCGAAGTGATTTTGCCGCCATTGCATATGAGTTTGCCAAGATAGAAAGTTCGCCGCGCTTGGAAGTGATGATCTCGCCAGTAACGCTGACGATATCTCCAAGGTCGATATCGCTCTTCCAGGAATCTAAAACTTCTTGTCCTACTTTATCTAGCGAGAGCATCGCTTGAAGTTCGGTGCCATCGCCTTCGCGCAGAGTTGCGAAACAGAGCTTGCCGGTGTCGCGCTTGAAAATTACGCGACCAGTAAGGCTTTGGATATCTCCGGTGGCTTTATCTATTTCGAGATCTGCGTACTTAGCGCGGATATCAGCGAGCGAAGATGTGCGAGCAACAGCAACTGGATAAGGCTCAATTCCACGCTCGATTAAGCCAGCGCGCTTTTCGCGACGGATGCGCAGTTGTTCTGGCAGATCGTCTTCGATTGGCGCTTGTGTTTCGTTACTCATAATGGCGAGAGTCTACCTATTAGATATTTCGCTCGTGGATCAGGCGCAGGCCAATTAGCGTGAGATCAGGCTCATGCTCATCAATAGTTTCGGCAACTCCAATAATTAGCGGGGCTAGGCCGCCCGTTGCAATAACGGTTGGTGCTTGGTCATAACTCTGCGCTAATTCTGCGGTGATGCGATCGACCAAACCATCTACTTGGCCAGCAAATCCAAAGATAGTTCCAGATTGCAGCGCTTCAACGGTGTTCTTACCAATAACGCTCTTTGGACGAATCAACTCAACTTTTCGCAATTGTGCAGCACGCGCAGCAAGTGCATCAACTGAAATTTCAATTCCGGGTGCAAGTGCACCACCGAGGAATTCGCCTTTTGGTGAAACTACATCTAGGTTTGTTGAAGTTCCGAAATCAACCACGATCGCAGGGCCGCCATACAAAACATGTGCAGCGAGAGTATTAACAATGCGGTCTGCGCCAATTTCTTTTGGATTATCAACTAATAAAGGAACGCCGGTCTTGGTGCCAGGTTCAACAATAGTTGTTGGAATCTTTGAAAAGTAAGAGGCGATCATGGTGCGTAGTTCTCGCAAAGTTGCTGGAACTGTTGAACAGATCGAAAGTCCAGTTACTTCGTAATCTGCAACTAGCGCATTGAACTGCAACCAGAGCTCATCAGCGGTTGTACGTGGGTCGGTCTTTACGCGCCAAGAGCGCACAAGTTCTTCGCCATCGAAGATTCCTAGGACCGTATTCGTATTTCCGACATCAACTGTTAACAACATAACTACTCCGCTCTCAGATCTAGACCGATATCAAAAACTGGCGCTGAATGTGTAAGGGCTCCGATGGCGATGTAATCAACGCCGCTTTCGGCATAGGCACGTGCGTTCTCTAATGAAATTCCACCTGATGCTTCAAGTTTGCAGACGCCATTAACAATTGAAACTGCTTCAGCGCATTGTGCCGGGCTCATATTGTCGAGCAGAACAAGGTCGGGCTTCTGCGACAAAACTTCACGCAATTGATCGAGCGTATCTACTTCGATTTCGATCTCTGAATCTGGGTGTAAAGCGCGCACTTTGGCAAAGGCTTCTACAACGCCACCAGCAGCGGCAATGTGGTTATCTTTAATCAGCGCTGCATCGCTTAAATTCATACGATGGTTGGTGCCGCCTCCCATTCGTACTGCGTATTTTTCAAGCACTCGCATACCTGGAGTTGTTTTACGGGTATCGCGAACCTGGCATTTAGTACCAGCAACTTCTTTCACCCAGGCGTTAGTTAGCGTTGCTACCCCGCTTAATTGGCTAAAGAAGTTAAGTGCAGTGCGCTCAGCCAATAAAATTGCGCGGGTATTTCCAGAAACGCTGAGCAAAACATCTCCAGCCTTTACCTGATCGCCATCTTTCTTTGATCGCTTAATTTCAGTTAGACCGACTTCACGTAATACCGCTTCGGCAACTTCGATACCAGCGATGACCCCGCTCTTGCGCGCAGTGAAATCAGCCTTGGCAGTTGCCTTTGCGTCGATGGTGGCAACGGAAGTTATATCTTCGCCGCCCGCCAAATCTTCAGTAAGGGCTGCCTTGATTAAATCAAAATCAGAT
>JBIIRS010000101.1:0-4283 GCA_044341425.1 Candidatus Planktophila sp.
GCGAATACTTTGTAAGTTTCTCAATGCTCTTTACTGCTGTTATGGTGGCATCTCTTCCTATGGTGATCATGTATCTCATGATGCAACGTTCATTTATTGCCGGTCTAACAGCAGGTGCGGTGAAAGGCTAAAGATGAGCGCTGTAACCCCGTTAGCTCCACAACGTGCAGCGCGTATCGCTACACAATTAGTTGAGTTAATTGAAATCCAGAATCTAAAGCCAAACGACCGCTTGCCATCAGAGCGAACTCTTGCCGAACTGTTAGCCGTTAGCCGCCCTTCACTGCGTGAAGCGCTACATATTCTGCAGGCGCAAGGTCTAGTTCAAATCAAACATGGACAAGGCACCTTCGTTCAAGAACCGATAGTTGCGCAAGAACTTCGTGCTTCGATGATGGCAACTACCCACGGTTTAAATGAGCTATTTGATGCTCGTGAGGTTTTAGAAGTTCCGGCATCAAAGTGGGCAGCGGCAAAAGCGACAAAGGAAGATATTCGCTTACTTCGCGCAACCTTAAATCAGATCGAGACAGTTACTTCAACGACGCCAATTGATTACAACCAATTGCAGGCCTTAGATGCCAAGTTTCACTTGACGATCGTCGGAATCGCTGGCAACAGATTCATCAACCAAACTCTCAACGTCTTGCAAGATGTTATGAAGATGTCTATGGAAACAACTCTGCGTTTGCCAGGAAGATCAGATGTATCAAAGCGCGAGCACAACGCTATTTTGGATGCAATTGAAGCAAGAGATGGAGAACTTGTCTCTAAGTTAACGCTGCAACATATTTCTGGCGCACGCGCAGTAGCTCTTGCCGATGCAAATGAAAAGAATGAGCATTGAGCGATATTCAAGTTGTTTGTCTCGGCGTTATAACTATCGACACAATCGCCTTAGTAGATAACTATCCAGGTGAAGACGAAAGAGTTCTAGCCCACCAGATAGCGCGCGCAGGCGGTGGCCCGGCAGCGGTTGCCGCAGTAGCGCTAAGCCGCCTCGGAGTTTCAACGGCAATCGCTGGAACAATCGGCGATGATGAAGATGGCGCAGAAGTTTTGCGGATTTTTGCCCGTGAAGGCGTTGATACTTCAGGGATTTCAATCGGTGCTAGCGCAACTTCCGGCAGCGTAATCGTTGCTTCGAAGGCCCATAGCGCACGTGCGATTAGTACTCGTCAACCAATGCAACAAGTGAATTTAAATGCAGAGGCGAAGAAGTTGATTAGTCAGGCTGAGTGGCTCCACGTAGATCACGTTGGAATTAACCGTTTGAAGTCTGAAAATATCACTCGCGGAAGCGGACCAAAGATTTCATTTGATGCTGGCTACAACGTCTCCGATTTTGACGCATCAGAGGTAGATCTATTTGTTCCAACTGATCGGCAGATGGCGCTTCGTTATCCCGACCTGCAATTAGGCGCAGCAGTTGAAAGAGATTCGGTTAACGCAAAAAATATAACGGTCGCAACGCAAGGTTCTGACGGAAGTACTGGCTATTCCAGCGAATCCGGTTTAGTCCACGCCGACGGCTTTGCCGTTGATGTTGTAAGCACGCTGGGCGCCGGTGATGTTTTTCATGGAGCGCTCCTTGCTCAAGTAATTCAAGGCCACACACTTGAGCGCTCTTTACTGCGCGCCAATGCTGTCGCCGCACTTTCTTGTCGTGGCCTTGACGGTCAGTCAATGATTCCAAATACCGCAGAGCTAGATAAATTCCTAAAGGAGAGATCATGAGAGCACCACTTAACAAATTAGCCAGACCATCAGGTGCTTTAGCAATGGTTGCCGTTGATCAACGCGAAGCTTTACGTGGAATGTTTGCAGCACATCAGAGCACGCCGGTACCTGACTCGCAGTTAACCCAATTCAAGGTGGATGTTGCACGCGAGTTATCTCCATACGCATCTGCTCTATTAGTTGATCAAGAGTTTGGAATTGATGCGATTATCAACCAAGGTGCGCTAAAGGGCTCATGTGGATTGATTGCAGCAGCAGATTTATTGGTAGGTCCTGCAGGTGGCGCAGCTACCGATACCGCTGTCGATCATGATGTAGATCCGATCAGAATGCGCGATATCAACAGTGTTGGATTGAAATTCTTAGTGCTATGGCGCAACGATGAATCTCCTGATAGTCGCGCCAAACTCGTGGGCGAATTTAATAAGTTATGCGAAGTATCTGGCCTGCCATCGATTATCGAAATCATCGTGAAGCCACCAACTGATACTTCAAAATCTTTTGATCGCGAAGAAGAGTTGATTATCGCCGCGCGCGAGGCAGCTTCCTGGAAGCCAGATTTGTATAAAGCAGAAGTTCCCTTTCATGGTGAAGGAGATCTTTCTTTAGTAACCAAGAACGCGGAGCGTATTTCAGAGGCAATTGGATCTCCGTGGGTAGTTCTTTCTAACGGAGTTAAGCAACCATTTTTCAATGATGCAGTAAAGGCATGTGCAATTGGGGGAGCGAGCGGTTTCCTTGCTGGACGTGCAGTTTGGGCAGACATTGTTGGAGCCCCAGATATTCCAAAGGCGCTGCGCGAAATCTCTATTCCACGCTTAGAAAAGCTCGCCGAAACAGTTGATACCTACGCCAAGCCATGGAGCAGTTGGTAATTAACCCCAAAGCTCTTTAATTTCAACGACGCGACCTTCGTTGATGCTCTTGTGAGCGGCCAATCCCGTAACAACGCTCGTTACTCCATCTAGCAAAGTAACTTCGGCGGCTGTGGAATTTAAAATCGCATCGCGGAATTTTGTATGTTCGATATATGAAGCACCGTAGTGGTGTCCCATGTACTTAACATCGTAGTTATGAACAATCTTTGTTTCGCTACCACGCGCACGGCTGGCGCCGCTTGCCCAGTTATCGAGGTTTCCAACTGAATCTCGACGTGAGGCCTTAACGATTTGGGAAGGAAGGAAAGATTCAATTTTTCCCTTATCGCCAACGATTGTTAAAATCTCTTTATCAAAGGACCCTTCACCGAACATGCAAAGATCGAGCATTCCTCTGGCCCCACTTGCATATTCAAGAATTACATATGCGTTATCGAGCATATTTGCTTGCACTCCGCCGTAGTTCTCATCAAGGTGGTTAACGCTCTGTCCGCCAGAGGCGAAGACTCTGGTTGGCTGTTCACCTAAAACCAGATCCATCAAATTGAAATAGTGGCAACATTTTTCAACCAGCGTTCCGCCAGTACGTTCTGTGAAACGATTCCAGTTATCAATCTTTGGATAAAATGGCTCTCTATGTTCACGGATAGATATCTGATGAATCTTTCCGGCATCGCCTTCTTTTGCTCTCGCAATCGCTTCAGTGACCGGCGGCATAAATCGATATTCCAAGCCCATCCATGTCATTGCACTGCGCTTGGCATCCCATTCAAGAATTGATTTCAAATCTTCAACAGTTGTAGCAAGTGGCTTTTCAACAAAGACCGCTAAATCTGTAGCGAGTGCATCCTTTAAGACAGCGGTGTGTGTGTCATTAGGAGTTGCGATTACGACGGCATCGATTAAGCCAGAATCCAGGAGCGCGCGGTGGTCGCTATAGACCTTGGCTCCTGGGACCATTTCTAAGGCCGCCTCAATTGAGGGCTGGTGAGGGTCGCTGATCGCTGTGACGACAGCCCCACCCATCACCTTGATATTGGAAATATGCTCGCGCCCCATACTTCCGACGCCAATTACCCCGTATCGAAGCTCGCTCTTCATAGCCACAGGTTAGACCACTTACGATAATTTGGGCAGAGGGCTAGACGAAATACGCTCACCTAACCTAGACTCCACCAAGAGGTCAGACCACTACCCCCTTTATGCGAGAGAGGAAAGTCAGATATGGCAATTACGCCACCGCAATATCTGCTCCATCACGACGGTGACAATGTCGCTGTTGCTATGGCGGATATGCAACCAGGAACTCTTCACGGGCGATCCGTGAAAGAAGGAACAGAGAGCACCGCGATCTTAAATCACGCGATTCCGCTCGGCCACAAATTTGCCCTTGCAGATATTGCAAATGGCGAAGCGATTATTAAATACGGAATCAAAGTTGGTCTGGCATCAGCTGCGATCAAAAAAGGCGATTACATTCACACACACAACATGAGGAGTTATCGATGGGAAGCAAGCCGCGCTTAATGGGATACCGCCGCGAAAACGGCACCATGGGTATCCGCAATCACGTCATTATTTTGCCCCTTGATGATCTTTCAAATGCTGCTGCAGAAGCTGTTGCGAAGGTAATTCCAGGAACTCTTGCGCTCCCGCACGCATTTG
>JBIIRS010000102.1:0-4260 GCA_044341425.1 Candidatus Planktophila sp.
CCTGCAACAGGTCCTGGTCCAATATCGGCTGCGCCATTTGGTTCAGCAAGTATCTTGCCGATCTCTTGGAGTTATATTCGAATGATGGGGGGAGCAGGGCTAACGCATGCGACCCAAGTTGCGATCTTGTCTGCAAATTACATGGCTAAAAAGTTAGCGCCGTACTATCCAATTCTGTATACAGGTGAAGGCGGGCTAATCGCTCACGAATGCATCTTGGATCTTCGCGAGATCACCAAGGTCAGCGGTGTAACTGTTGATGACATCGCAAAGCGTTTGATGGACTTTGGTTTCCACGCACCAACGATGAGCTTCCCAGTTCCAGGCACTTTAATGATCGAGCCAACTGAATCCGAAGATGTGCGAGAGATGGATCGCTTTATCAACGCCATGGTTGAGATCCACCGTGAGATTTCCGAGATAACTGTTGGGGCGATTGCGGTAGAAGATTCAGCGCTTCGTCATGCACCTCATACAACTGGCGCGGTCGTCGATAGCCATTGGGATCGGCGCTATTCACGCGAAATGGGAGCCTTCCCAGCGCCCGCTAGCGGCCTTATAAGCGGTGAACTGATCGGAACTGCCGGTAAGTATTGGCCGAGCGTTGGTCGTATCGATGGCGCTTACGGTGATCGCAACCTTGTCTGCTCATGTGCACCCATCGAGTCTTACGCCTAATTAGCGCCTAAATTCCGCGGGGTAGGGCTAATTTGGTATTACTTAACATAATGTAACTTATCGGCGTTAGGTCTAAGTATGCGTGAGATACCCCAGCGGGTCGTCTGCAGCAACGCCTCGATAACTATCGCCTGCGACATCTTGGAGACGCCATTGATCCGCTCCACAAAGGTAATTGGAACTTCAATCTCTTTTGCACCAGCAAGATGGGCGGCAAGTGCCATCTCAATTTGGTAGCAATAACCAGTTGCCTGCATATCGCCAAGATTTAAAGCTTTGAGTAGTTCAACGCTGTAAACCCGGAAACCACCAGTTAAGTCATTTAACGGGATTCCAAGGGCCAATTTGGCATAGGCAGTGCCAGCTCGCGAAAGATATTGGCGTCGCTTTGGCCAATTAACGACCGAACCACCAGGTATCCATCTAGTTCCAAGAACAATCAACTTTCCAGGTTCGATCGCAGCAATCATCTTCTCTAAATCGACAACTCGGTGCGATCCATCAGCATCCATAGTTATTACATGGGTGTAACTCGAGTCAGCAAGAACTTGTGTAAAACCTGCTCGATAAGCAGCGCCTAATCCGCCTTTACCGGCCCTGCGAAGTATCGATACCCAAGGTAGATGCAAATTATCGACAATCTTTGCAGTGCCATCTGGGGAATTATCATCAATGACAATTACATCGAAATTATTTGATGTACTTGCGCGAAAGTCGGCTAACTGATCAAGTAGTTCAACGATAGAAACAGCTTCGTTATAAGTTGGAATAAGTAGCGCAATCTTGATTGTCATCGCAATACCCTTTTGCGCATTCCAATTGCGAAGATGAGCGAAGCAAATAGTACGAGAAGTGGGGCCACTCCCCCTAGACGATCAGCCAAAGTTTGATGGTATGAAATTTTTAGATCTCCAGAGATCGAAGTTGAGATGTTTTCCGGTGTCTGAGATATCACAGCGCCATTATTGTCGATAAAGGCAGATATACCAACGGTAGAAACGCTGAGAATCTCGCGAGAATGCTCAACTGCGCGAATTCTCGTAATAGCTAATTGCTGAGAGCTTTCGGCGGTATTTGCAAAGGTTGCGCTATTAGTTTGAACAATAATTGCACCTGCTCGATTCGCACTTTCCCGAACTAGACCATCATTAATGATCTCGTAGCAAATAATTGGTGCTACTTGAAATCCACCAATCTCATGCGATACAAACGTCTGACCAGGCTTGAAATCGTTTACCGACTTGGCATATGGTGAGACAAATTCGGCGATCTTGCGAAGCGGCATGTACTCGCCAAAAGGGGTTAAATAGCGCTTTATGTAGGTCGATTCAACTTCTCCCAAGATGTCGTACATGACAGAAGCATTCGCCGGCGAACCTTGCTCTGTAAGAACCACGCCTGCAATCAGCGGTGTATCTATCTCTTGAACCAACTTTTTAATGTCCGCTAGAACTTCGGGATAGTTCCGCGGATCAATGTCTATGGCATTTTCTGGCCAAACAACTGCATCGTACTTCTGCTTCACAAGTTGGCGCGTAGTGTCGCGATGCAGGTAGAAGACCGCCTTAGCTCGCGAGTTGAACTCAAGACCCACTGAAGGCGTATTTCCCTGAATCGCTATCAGAGAAATCTTCTCCGTCGTAGTTGGATTGGTTGGTAAGAAGGTAACGATTAGAAAACCAACTCCGACGAGAACGAACGCCCGAACTTTAAGGCGGGTTAAGGCCAGCGCAGAAAGTACCGTCGCAAAGCTAAGGAGCAGTACTCCCCCAATAGAAACTAATGGAAGGAGCGGTGATTCAACTTGGCTAAAGGCGATTCTGGTCCAAGCGAATCCACCAAATGGAAAACGTGCTCTGAACTCTTCACAGATCAAAAAGGTAAAGAGAACCCAACGTAGCGAGCCGGTCTTGCGATAAACCCAACCAACTGGAAGATAGAAAGCGGCTTGCAGTAAAGTGAGTAAGAGCCAAGGCAGCGCCCCAACGTACTTACTGCTCCAGTGAAGAACTATGCCGTTAAGAATTACTCCAAAGATGAATGAAACTAGTGCGGGTCTTCTGCTCTTTGACAGCCCTCGAAAAAAGAGCGCGTAACCAACGAGCGCTAGATACCAAAGCCCTATAGGTTCAAATGCCGCACTTACAAGAAGCGCCGAAAACAAGAAGATCACCATTTGAGTGCAGAGATCAACCGATCAACGCTTGCGCCAAGTCCGTAGCGTTCCTTGATCTCATATATCTTGGAAAGATCGGCTGGTTTCGCAGGCATCGAAATATCGAGCTGTGGCAGCGCAACATCTCTTGCACAGTTGACCAATGTAGGTGCGATCTTCAAATAATCTGCGCCTTCAATTATCTTCTTAGCAAGTGCAGGTTTCAGCGATGGATGTGCATCGCGGGCTCCCCGTTGGGCTTCATCAACGTCCGCAAAGTTATTTGCAATCAAAGCTGCGCCCTTCTCGCCAATCCCCTTAACTCCCGGCAGCCCATCTGAAGGATCGCCTCTAAACATCGCAAATAAGGCGTAACGATCACCGGGAATCGCATACTTACGAGATATCCATGCTTTATCAACTAGATCGTGTTGTGATAAACCCTTTGCTAAATAAACAACCTTCACATCGCGTTTATCGTCAACTAACTGAAAGAGATCTCTATCTCCAGTAACAATTCGGGTCGGCCCAGGTTCTTTAACTGCAAAAGTCGCCATAACGTCATCGGCTTCGTAGTCATCTACACCGACCATCGGGATTCCAAACTCATCGAGCAGGTCTAACAAGATCGGGATCTGTGGTGTCAATAAATCTGGCTCTTCTTCACCCTCACCATCTTCTTCCAGACGGTTAGCTTTGTAATCAGGAAAAATATCTACTCTCCATGAGGGGCGCCAATCTCCTTCAATACAAGCGACGATGCGATTTGGTGAGTACATACCAATTAAACGAGCAGTCATATCCAGATAGCCGCGTATCGCATTTACCGGTGTTCCATCGGGTGCCAACAAGGTATCTGGCATTCCGTAGTAAGCGCGGTACCAGAGAGAAGCGCTATCAAGGAGCATTAAGGTCATAGGTCATCCACCATATATGAAACTACGCCGCGATCTAAACGCTTAATCGCCTCACGACAAACTGGACGTAACTTCTCGCTGGCGCCAGCGATCTGCATTAATAGATCCATTAATTGCTTGGCAGATCGAACGAAATCTCCTACCGACATATCCGATCCTTTTAGAATATTGGTCAGTGAATTTCCCTGTGCCCAACGATAAGAGATATAGGCAAAACCAAAATCGGGTTCTTTCTGGGTCTTAACATCAAACTCGTTCTCGATATCTTCGAGTTTGGCCCAAAGTTTGGTGATCTCAACCAGCGCGTTAGAAACGTTCTGATGTGGCATTTTTGGTGCATATTCATCTCGAGATCTTGATTGAAAGATCATGCATGAGACAACAGATAAAAGTTCCGGAGCCGATAAGTCATCGAGGATTCCATTACGAATTGTTTCGGTTAGAAGAAGATCTGATTCTGCGTAAATCTTGGCGAGGATCTTGCCCTGTGGAAGAGGCTTCTCCCCCTCG
>JBIIRS010000010.1:0-14399 GCA_044341425.1 Candidatus Planktophila sp.
AGTTGCTTGGAACACCAGTGTTAGTTGCTAGGTCAGGAACAATGTTCGCTCCTGCTGCACCTGGAACTGGGTTGTATGCAACCAAAGTGCGTGTGTGGAAAGCATTCATGAACGCGAGGTCGCGTCCGGTGTAGATACGAGCTGGATCTAGGTGATCAAGTCGTGGTGCGTGCTCAAGAAAAGTGAGAATTCCACCTGTCTTTGGTTTTGTCGCAGCATTTGCAACTGTTGATCCTGAAACCAAAGCGGTTCCGAGAAGCAAAGCGCTTGCAGATGCAACGACTACGGCACGACGAAGAGCGAAACGAGGGCTCATTCCGTAATCCTTTCAATTGGGGTGTAAGTGATAGGAGCTTTCTCAGAAACCTGAGAATTTCCTGCACTACGAGTGGGTTGAGTTAAGCAGAAAATGTCCGAAAAGTGAATACTGAACGGTAGGGGCCAGAGGGTGATTTCAGCCCCGAAAGTTGATTGTTATGTACTCGTTACTTGTCGGCTCTTGGGTCGAGCGCATCGCGCAGCGCATCGCCAACCAAGTTAAAGGCCAGAACCACTATCACTAGGGATGCCGCTGTAATTAGGAAGAAGCTCGGCATAACAGTTACGAAACGGGTCGCGTTAGAAAGCAGGATTCCCCAGGTTGATGCCGGCGGTTGAACACCCAAGCCTAAAAATGAGAAGACCGCTTCTGATGCGAGATAGCCAGGAAGTGAAAGTGATACCACAACGATGACTGGCGCCCACAGGTTTGGCACGAGTTCCTTCAAGATAATGCGACGACGGGTTGCGCCCATGGCTTGTGCAGCAGTTACAAATTCGCGCTCGCGAAGTGAGAGAACTTGCGAACGGATAAGTCGAGAAAATCCTGGCCAGCCAAAGAATGAGAGGAAGAGGATTAAGAACAAGATGCGAGCACCGTTTTCTTCAGCAATTCCTAATTTTTCAATTCGGTCAACCATCGGTTCGCTAAGAGCGACGATCATAAAGAAAGCAGGGAATGCTAAAAGAAAGTCTGTAAAACGACCGAGGATTCCATCGACGCGGCCTCGGAAATATCCACCAACGATTCCGACAAAGAAACCAATAGTTAGCGCGGTTGCAGTTGCTAGAAATGCAATCATAAAAGAGATTCTTGAACCGTAGAGAAGTTGGGCAAGTAGGTCGCGACCAGTTCCCGGAATAACTCCAAGCGGATGCTCTCTGCTATATCCTGCAAGATCACCCCGTGGGATACCACTGGCATCTAAGCCCTCAAGATTTAATTCATTCGGGTTTATTCCTAAAATGCGACATACGATCGGTGCAAATAACGACATACTTACCAGGAAGATACTGATTCCTGCTGCGATCATTCCCACTTTATTTCGCTTAAAGCGGCTCCATGCGATCTGGCGTGGGCTGCGACCAGCGATTACTGGGCTAGCGCTAACTGGCGCGTCAACTTCTGAGTTGGTTGCTGAGTTGAGAGACATGCGGGCTACTCTATACTTAAGGCTAGTCAATAGTCACCTGCGATCTGAAAATTCTTTTGGAGGCTCCAATGTTTAACGTCAAATCTTCTAAGTTTGCAACCGTTAGCGCCGCTATCGCCCTCGTGCTAACCCTCTCTGCATGCGGTGGTTCAGATGAAGTTGCCCAAGTTGATGATCAGACTCTCGTTGCCGAAGTTGAGGAGGCACCGCAAGCATCTGGCGGATTTGATGCACCTGTCGTAACTCCAGACAAGGTTTCATACACACTTTCATCACCTGCCAGTTTCACACCAGGCAAATTCGCTTCTGGAATGCTTCCTGGTCAGATCAATGAACGTTTCAACGTAACCGTTGAAAACGGATCTGCTGCAGAATTAGATTTAGCAACGCTTATCGTTAAGGGTTCAACAACCACTGGCGAGTGCGTAGACATCTTCGATGGCGATAACCAGATGGAGGGCGCACCAACTACGCCGCTTGCACCTGGCGCATCTGCCAAGTTCTCTTGGGGACTTTCTTGCCCAGGTAAGAGCGGTGAAGATATCTCAGTAACGCTTTCCAACGGCGTAACAAATCTCATTGCAGTAACTGGAAAGCTCGCTTAATTAAGTTAAATTCTTAAGAAGATAACCCGTTCACGCAATCAGCGTGGGCGGGTTACTTTTTTGACTTCTCGGTGGTGCGCTTTAAGTAAGCAAATAAAGGCAATGGCGCAAGCACGCCAATAGCCATTGTTAGTACCCAAAGTTGTTCAAGATTTGCGCCGATCATTAGCCCGGCAACAGCAGGACCTGCGATTCCAGAAATTCCCCATTGCAAACTTGTTAGAGCACTGGCGCGACCACGGATATGTTCAGGGGCAAGTTCTTGTGTCAGCGCTGGACTTGTTGGTGCATGCACCATCTCGCCGAAAGCGAAGATCAATTGGCTAACGCAAAGTGCGATTCCGGCCATAAACATAGAAAGGTATGGAGAAATACCAACGGCGAGCCAAGAAAGTGCCCAGATAATTCCTACAGAAATTAGCGCGGTGTACTTTGAATAATTAGCGATCAACTTTAAAACTAAAGGTTGAAAAGCCACGATTGCGAAGGTATTTACTCCAAAAATGATTCCGAGCCAATTTGGCGCTAGATCCAGATATTGCGTGGCATAAATCGGCAAACCTGATTGCAAAGGTCCATATCCAAAGGTAAGAAGAATAATTCCTGCGATAGTTAGGATTGATAACTCTTTAATCGCAAAGAGCTCTCGATAACTTCCCTTTTCGGGCTCATGCTCTTTCGCTACATACTTACCTGCGTGAGGTGTATTCAGCCCCCAGATGAAGAAGATGAATACAAAGTAAGTTAAGGAATCAATGAAATACATAACTTGGTAAGAAAGAATCGAATCTTCACGAATAATCAGAGCCGAAATAAAGCCACCGACTCCGAGGCCAAGGTTCATCAACATAAAGTTAAAGCCAAAGATCTTGGTACGATCTTCGATCGGAGTAACCCGCGTCAAAATCACCATCTGCGAAGGCCAGACGCACTGTCCACCAAAGGCGAATAAAGTTATTGCGATCAAGGCATGTGCTTGCGTTGTAACGAAGGCAAAGCCCAAGGCTGAAACACCAGAAATTACGAGCCCAGCAAGCATTACTTTCTTGGGTCCAATGCGATCAACTAGCGAACCAAGCGGTGGTGTACAGATAATTCCGAAGAGCGCGCCCCAAGCCATTACCGCTCCACCAAATGCGATAGAGAATCCGCGAATATCGTGGAGATAGACCATCAAGAGCGAGAGCGTCATGCCACGACCAATAGCGCTAAGCGCGATTCCTGCAACAATACGTCGCGAATGCGGATTTAAAAGAGATGTGAACTCTTTAAAGGGCGCTTTACCTGCGAACATCAGGGCAGTCTATATCTGAGACAATAAGCCTTGTGTCCATTCCTGCCGCAAATAAATTCTCTTTTGAGATAAAGAAGAGCGCAGAGAATTCACTCGCACGCGTTGGCACACTTTCTACTCCGCATGGAGATATTCAAACTCCCGCATTTATTCCAGTTGGCACAAAGGCCACAGTTAAGGCAGTCCTTCCTGCTGCGATGCAAGATCTAGGCGCACAAGCTTTATTGGCAAATGCCTATCACCTCTACCTACAGCCTGGTCCAGATGTATTAGATGATGCCGGCGGACTAGCTCAATTTATGAATTGGCCTGGCCCTACCTTTACCGATAGCGGTGGATTTCAGGTTCTCTCACTAGGGGTTGGATTTAAAAAAGTCTTAGCGATGGACGCCAAGACTTTCCGATCAGATCAAGTGATTGCCGGAAATAAAGAACGTTTAGCTCATGTAGATGATGATGGCGTTACTTTTAAATCGCACCTCGATGGTTCGATGCATCGCTTCACCGCTGAAATTTCTATGCAGATACAACATAAAATTGGCGCCGACATAATCTTCGCCTTTGATGAATGCACAACGTTGCATAACACCCGTCCTTACCAAGAGCTCGCTATGGAACGCACCTACGACTGGGCGATCCGCTGCTTAGATGAACATAAACGTTTAACTGATGTGCGCAGCGATAAGCCATACCAAGCCCTCTTTGGCGTTATTCAAGGTGCGCAATATGAAGATCTCCGCAAGAAAGCAGCGCACGATTTAGGCAGGATGTCATCTTCAGGAATCGAATTTGATGGCTTCGGTATTGGTGGCGCGCTCGATAAATCATCCCTTGGCACAATCGTTGGCTGGGTAAACAGCACATTGCCAGAAGATAAGCCGAAGCACTTGCTCGGAATCGGTGCACCGGAAGATCTATTTGTCGGTGTTGAAAACGGTGTGGATACCTTTGACTGCGTGCTGGCATCGCGTATCGCGCGTTCTAGCGCTGTTTACACAATGCAGGGGCGATTTAATCTCTCTAATGCACCATATGTGCGCGACTTCAATCCAATTGATGGCGAATGCGATTGCTACACCTGTACCAATTTCACACGTGCCTATCTCTGCCATCTATTCCGCGGAAAAGAGATGGTTGCCGCAACTTTGGCCACAATCCATAACGAACGTTTTGTGGTTCGCTTAGTTGATCAGATGCGCCAGGCGCTAATTGATGGCAACTTTATAGATATGAAGAAAGAATTCTTAGGGCGTTACACCCATAGATCCGGTCAATCTCGCGATTAGTTAGCGCCCCACTTTTTCAAGAAAGCTTCGCGATCCATCTCGTAAATATCCTCAGGGCCATCTTCTTCGTCAATCTGCTGTCCCTTAAAGTCAAAACCAAAGTATTTAATGACCGCTATTGAAGGAAGATTTTCAGGATTTACCGTGTATCGAAGTGTCTTCACTTCCGGAAAAGTTAAGACCCAGCGCCACATTCCCAGCAACGATTCTTTGGCGTAACCCTGGTTCTGATATTGGCTCTCTATTCCGAGGCCGATCTCCATCATTCCCTGCTCATCTGGTGCCCCATGAAAACTGGTGCTCCCTATGATTTCGCGATTTTCCTTTAGAACTATCCAACGGACAAACCATTTATTGCTTGCTGGGTCCGCCTTTACTTGAGGCACGCGCCAAGCAAGTGGTCCTTGAAAGTCAATCAAATTGCGAAGCGGGTTAGTGAATGTCTCACCAGATAGCGCGAAGGTATCGTTGCGCTTTTCAAAGAGATCAATCAGACGGTCCGCCGAAATATGGTGCAGCTCAAGCCGAGGCGTAACAATAACTGGCTCTTTTTCCTGCACTTAGTGCAAACCTACTTTAGGTAAGTGCCAGTCAAAGCGAATAGAAAGTTCGCGAACTAAAACCACAACTAGCCCAGAAGCAAGAGCCAAGAAACCAGAGTTAGCTCCAAAATAATCACCGGTGACGTAAACAAATGAGCCAGCAAGACATGATGTTCCGATGGTTTCGCGGTGCAGTAAAACTGGTTCAACTTGGCAAAGTACATCTCGTAGCAAACCACCGGTTACCGCTCCAATAAGGCCGAGCATTACTGCCGCTAAGAATGGCGCTTGGTGGGTTAGCGCAAATTGCGCACCTGATACTGAACAAACCGCTAAACCAATTGTGTCTAGCGTTAAAACAAATCTTCCAACTGGGCTAGTTCGCTTAATTGCTAAGGTAATTAACACTGCAATTACAACGCCTGCAAATAACCAAGTGTGTAAAACCCACGGTGGTCGCTCCCCCAGAAGAAGATTCCGAAAAGTTCCACCTGAAAGAGATGCAATGGCTGCTATAAATGCGATGCCGCCGTAATCCAAACCTTTATCCGCGGCGATACGCGCACCAACTAAAGCAAAGGCAAAGGTGCCAGCCAGGTCTAGGAGATTAACTAAGAGTTCTAGATCCACTTCGCAAGTATAGGTGAGGTCGATCTAGAGAATCCAAACTTCTAAAGAATATAAAGGCTCTTCGCCTTAGCAACAGCCTCATCTCGACCAGATGCACCTATTTTGCGATAGACATTTTTTAGGTGGGTCTTCATGGTGTTGAGCGAGACATGCAGGGTTGTAGCAATCGCGCTGATAGGCGCCCCAGTTGCCAAATGGCGCAAAATTTCCAATTCGCGTTTAGTTAAAGCAGAAGTCAATCCCACAGTATTTTCCGACCTTTCCTTTAGACGAGATGTAATTAGCGCAGCCATTTCCTCCAGATAAACTGTCGGTTTCTCACCGGCTATCTTGATAATCAAATTCAAAATTTGAGCGTCCTGCCGCAGAAAAGTCTCTTTTGCTCCTACGCGAGCGCCAATTACCAAAGCTTTTCTCAACGCTTCAACTGCAATTTTTTCTTTATCGATATCTGCTTGAGCCTCTGCTAGCAGCCTGTATATCTGCTGACTTGGCGTTGCATTGGGAAGGTTCGAGACGATGAATGGTGGGGATTTCTTACCAGTCACATCGGCGTGGATAACACGTATGCGCTCTACGACTAGAAAATTAGGCAGACGCCCAAGGAGTACACCGACCCGATCCCAATCCTTCATTGTGTATTTAATGAAAAGTTCAGTTAGGTCACAGAAGGTAACAAGGCCATTCCGGGTATCCATGGCCGATGCGCGATCTCTTCCAGTACGCACTAGCTCTAAGGCGGCTGAACTCTTTCCGCTCAAGGCAAGATCGCGTGCCAAGAAGCTCTCTGCCACGTAAACCCAAATGTATTGCGACCAGTTTCCAGCAAGATTTCGTATTTGTTCAAAGAGCAAGATGGAATCAGCAGTCTGTGAGAACTCCAATAAACAGCGCGCTCTTACATACATAGCATCAAGCGGGCCAAAGATTCCGGAGTATCCATATCTTGCTGCCTGGGCAATAACATTGTTTGCCACAAGTAGCGCATCCTTATATTCGCCAAGTGAAAGCAAAGTTGCAGCATCAATCGCATTTAATAAGTAGAGAACTAGAAGCGAATTGGCGTCCCCAGCAATTTCGTGAGCTTCCTTTTGTAGCGCCAGTAGCTCCGTTGGGTTGTCGTAGATAATTGCCTTAGCAGCCATTACTCGCAAGATCGAAATTTTATCGGCAGCACCTAAATCTAACTGCTCATCACTTTCGCTTCGTACTTGTTTATATGCATCATCTAGTTCATCGGTGAGGCCAGAAGCAAAATCCATATAAATACTTACTGCCGCGGTGAATTTCTTAATAAACCCTTCCATTTCGGAGCCTCTGGAAGAGAACCGCATCTCATCAATTAAACTTTGGGCCACTTCATATTGAAAATCTGCGACATACCCCATTAATTGAACGGTCTGGCGTTTTAGAGTTCCAGGTAAAGATAGATCTCCAACAATTGATGACATCTGAATCAAATCTTTGCCGCGGCCTGTTGCGATCAGAATTCGCATACTTTCCCGGAATAAAGCACGGTACCGAACGGCATCCCCGGACTCTTTACTGTGCATTAGCGCCTTTAAGTAATCCTGCTGATTTTCAAAGTAGCTACTCAAATCGCAGTGGATCCGCTTTAATTCTGCACTGGTTAACTTCGATTGCATCTTTAAAGAACTTCTAATGAGCGGATTTAGCGCAAATTTATTAACTGGATCCGCGGTATGAATTAAGAAGAGCGCCTCGGTAGCAAAGTTATTGATCTTTGCTAGCGAGAATTTATCTCCCAAAACCAATTCGGCTGCCTCTGTAGAGAAATCATCAAATACCGAGAGTAATTCAAGTGTTGATCGATCAGCTTCTTCAAGTGATTTTAGAAGTTCAGCCACCATTAAATTTAGTGGCTCCGTGGAGAAGTTACTGACATCCAGCGCAGATTCTATTTTTACTCCGCGGCTTAAGTTACTCGCGATGAGATTAACTGCAGCGGGCCAGCCTTGAGCAGATTCAAGTAACACTCGTGTCTTAGTGTCGTTCTCTGGTAAACCATACATTTTAGAAATCTGTTCAACTTCACTCGAACTAAACTTAAGTTCATTGACTCCAAATACTTTAAAATTCTGGAAACTTGTGAGTCTAGAATATGAAGCAGCTAACGTTGATCTTCGGATTGCAATGGCATGTACGTTAGTTGGCATTAAATCTAGAAACCGATTTACGGTGTTCTCATCGCCAGCAATTGAAGTTCTATTGTTATCTACTACAACAATAAAGTGTTTCGGTATTACCGCCACCTCTGCCAAAATTTTTGCAAGGAAGTCGTGCGATGAGATCTCTTCTGATCCAGAGAACCACGGCGCAAAACCTGGTTCTACATTTCTGATCGCTTGCAGAAGGTGTGCGTTTAGCTCGGTAGTTCCATCGCTCTCGGATGCGGTGTACCAAACAACTGGATAAGGGCTATTGGCTAGAAACTCGGCAACAATTGAAGATTTTCCAAAACCGGTCGGCGCAGTAATCAGGGTTAGGCCGGCGCGATCGATTGCGATACCGGCCAAGATGCTTTTTCTCGATAAGAAGTTAGGCGGCAAGACTGGGGGCAGGGTTCGCGTTAGGCCGACCCCAGGAATCACCCCTGCAGATTGTCCTAAGTTAACGCGAGATGGAGCCACGCCTAAGGGTGAGGCATGAAGGGGCGAAATGGCTAGTAGAAATCACCCTAATAGGGTGAGTAAGGCGGGTGAATTTAGAGGGTGGCGAAAGCCTCTTCCAAAACGCCGAGCGCATCCTTTAGTAGCTCATCGCTGATGACGATCGGTGGCAAGAAGCGAATCACATTTCCGTAAGTACCTGCGGTAAGAATAAGAACGCCTTTGCTCTGGCAATACTTGATGACCGCAGCCAGTGCAGCAGAGTTCGGATTCTTTGTGCCAGCTTCTACAAGCTCGATCGCTTGCATGGCACCGCGTCCGCGGACTTCGCCAATGATCGGATATTTCTTAGCCAGCGCAGTTAGTGACTCGTTAAGAATCTTTCCAATGTGGCGCGCACGTTCGACAAGTTTTTCTTCTTCAATTGTTTCGATCGCACCAAGAGCAGCAGCGCATGCGATTGGGTTTCCACCGTAGGTTCCGCCGAGTCCACCAACGTGTGATGAATCCATAATTTCGGCGCGCGCAGTAACGGCGGCAAGTGGCAAGCCACCTGCGATTCCCTTTGCGGTAACGATCATGTCAGGAACAACGCCTTCATCTTCGCAAGCAAACATATTTCCGGTTCGTGCAAATCCGGTCTGAACTTCATCAGCAATAAATACGATTCCGTGTTCGGAAGCAAATTTAGAAAGGCCCGGCAAGAATCCCTTCGGCGGAACAATAAAGCCGCCTTCGCCTTGAATAGGCTCGATCAATATTGCGGCAACGTTATGTGCGCCAACTTCTTTTTCAATCTTTGAAGTAACAATGTCCAGGTAATCCTGCGCCATCGTTGCCAGGTTGCCTTCATAGTGGAATGGGTAAGGCATCGGCATACGATAAATCTCGTTGGCAAAAGGCCCAAAGCCCTCTTTATATGGAACGTTCTTGGCGGTTAGGGCCATAGTTAAGTTGGTGCGGCCGTGATAAGCATGTTCAAAGACGATAATTGCTGGGCGCTTAGTTGCATGGCGCGCAATTTTGATGGCATTTTCTACCGCTTCTGCACCAGAGTTTTGCAAAATAGATTTCTTCTTATGAGTACCTGGCGTTAAACGATTAAGCGCCTCACAGACTTCGATGTAGCCCAGATATGGAGCGGTAGTGAAGTTGGTATGTGTAAATGCCTGCACCGCTTCAACAACGCGTGCTACTACGCGAGGAGCTGCGTTTCCAACATTTACTACGCCGATTCCGGCACCGAGATCGATAATGCGATTGCCATCTACATCTTGCAGAATTGCGCCTTCACCGCGTTCGATGATTGCAGGGATTGCCATCCCAAGTCCTGCTGAAACAGCCTCTTTACGGCGCGCGATTAACTCCTGCGATTTTGGCCCTGGAATAGCGGTGGCCAAGTGACGTGTTTGCGGGAGAGGGTCCTTTGAGGTCATGGAGAAATTGTAGAGCCTCTTTTTAACTTCTGTGGTGCAACGAGTTAGGCTCAGCCAGTGGAGAAGAGAAATGAACTACGTCGCAGCGCTCCGCTGCTTGATGCTTACTTATCTTACTTTGAGGTAGATCACACTCCTTTCACAATTCCAGGACATAAACAAAGAGCTTCCCAGATCGATGTCGGATTGGGTGCCGTTGTTGATTCTGATATTCCTCTCTACGGTGGTTTAGATGAAATTAAATTAACCAATCAGATTTTGGCAAAGTCGGAAAAGATTGCAGCGCAATTCTGGGGCGCAGATTTTGCCCGTTTTTCAACTGGTGGATCTACTCATGCCAATCAAGCAGTAATCCTGGCGCTTGGAAAACCTGGAGATAAAGTTGCGGTATCGCGCACCGCACATCGCTCAGTTCTCAGTGCGCTAGTACTTGCTGGGTTAGAACCAATTTGGATGAACCCAGAACTTGATGGCGCAACAGGTGTGCCGATTGGAATTGCTTTAAATGAATTACAACGCACTCTCAAAGAGAGCCCAATCGCAATTTTATTAACCGAGCCTGGTTACCTCGGAACGCTCTCTGACCTAAAACCTTTAATCGCCGCAGCGCACGAAAAATCTATCCCGGTTATTGTTGATGCCGCTTGGGGCGGACATTTTGGATTTCATGCTGATCTGCCACAACACGTTATTGCGCAAGGCGCAGATGCACTGATTACTAGTGTTCATAAGGCTCTTCCTGGCTATAGCGCCTCTGCGCTACTGCTCGCCAAAACAAAATTCATTAGCGCCGAAAGACTCGAGCAGAGCTTTGAAACTACACATACAACTTCTCCAGCTGGCGCTCCCCTGGCATCAGTTGATGCGGTAAGGGCGCTGCTGCAAACCCGTGGCCCAGAATTACTTGGCGCTCTAATTGAAAATGTGGCCGAATTTAAACTAGCGGTCCAAGCAAACTTTGAACTACCAATCTTTTTAAATCCAAGCGACTTTCCTGCAGGCAGATTCGATCCCGTAAAGATCGTACTGCGCGTTCAGCAACTTGGCGCTGCAGGGGTAGAAATAGAGCGCGCGCTAATTTCCCAAGGTGTTCGTGTTGAGATGGCCGATAACGACACCATAGTTTTCTTAGCAACTCTGGCCGATACCAAAGAAGATTTCCAAGCACTCGCCATGAAGTTGGTACCAATTCTAAAGAAGTTACAGAATGCACCTCGAGAGAGCGCAACCGCCCTTAGTTGGTCAGTAGTGCCACAAATTGCAACTTCAATGCGCGAGGCCTATTTTGCAAAGACTGAAATGGTCGGCGCAAGCGATGCGATTGGTCGGATCTCAGCAGATTTAATCGCTCCATATCCACCAGGGGTTGCAGTTGTGGCACCGGGTGAGGTTCTAACAGAGCAGATTGTTAGCGGGCTAAGCGCATCTCAAAAAGCGGGAGTTCGTATCGCTTATGCGACAGATCCAACGTTAAAGAGTTACAGAGTCGTAAAGAAGTAATTACGCCTGGCTGGCAAATCTCTTTAGCGCATCTCCATAAAGCCTAAAGACAGTCCAGTCATCCATAGCCACAGCCCCAAGTGATTTATAGAAATCAATAGATGGCGTATTCCAATCCAAGACCCACCACTGGAAACGTTCATATCCTCGTTCTACGCAGAGCTGTGCCAGGGTCTTCATAAATCCTTTACCGATACCGTGTCCGCGAAATTCTGGCTGTACAAATAAATCTTCTAGATAAATCCCGGGCTTGCCAAGCCAGGTTGAGTAATTTAAGAACCAGAGAGCGATACCAACAATCTTTCCATCAACTTCAGCAACATGACAGAAGGCAACTGGATGGCTGTTAAACAACGATTGCTCTATTTGTTCGATAGTTGCAACCATTTCATCCGGTGCTTTTTCATAGACCGCTAACTCAAATATCAAGCGATGAATGTCAGAAGTATCTTCAGGTGTAGCAAGGCGGATCAACATGGATTGAGTTTAGGGGAAAAGAAAAACGGCCAGGTTTCCCTGGCCGTTCTCCCCTCGTGGATAGGTTGAAAATTAACCGATCTTAGCTACTAGCTCTTGAGCCTTCTTTAGGAAAGCTCCATCTAGAACGCTGAAGCCAAGAGCTTCGCCCTTGTCCTTCGCGCATGCTGGACTCAAGATAAATGATGCAAGTGACTTAACAGCAGCCGCCTTGTTCTTATCTGAGTAATTTGTATCAACCAACATGTAAGAAACGATACCTAGTGTGTAGGCACCAGCTTCTTTTGTCGCGTAATCAAATGACATGATTCCGTTGGCATCAATTGTTGCCTGTGACAAGAATGCAGATGTTGTTACTGATGTTGGCTCAACAGCATTTCCTGCTGGGTTAATTACGTGTGCAACCTTGAGTCTATTTGCAACAGCGTAGTTAACTTCAGCGAATGTGATTGAGTAAGGTGTCTTTCCAGCAAGCTGTGAAACACCAGTTGACGATGAAGCACCAACGATGCGGCCCAAGTTCTCAGGTGAGTTGATATTTCCTGGGAATGAAGTTGTGAAGACTGCAGCCTTAGCCTTAGTCCAAACTGTTGGGGCTGACTTATTTAGGTAGTTAGTAAAGTTCTCTGTTGTGCCTGATGAATCTGAACGGTAGACAACCTTGATTGGCTTATCTGGAAGTGTGTAGCGAGTTGTAGTTGCGATCTTCTTGGCAACGATTGGGTCACCCTTTGAGTCCTTAACTACAGCGCCATTCTTTGTCTTGTAGATAATCTTGTCGTATGCGCGGTTGTTATCTCTAACAATTGCTGGATCGTTCCAACGTGTGATTGTTCCGGAGAAAATTCCAGCGATTGTTGATGCTGAAAGTGAAAGTGTGTTACGTGATGGAAGATTGTGAAGAATTCCAATTGGTGCTGCAACCACTGGTGCGTGAATAATGCTTGCGCGCTTTGATGATGATGTGTGTGCTGCATCTGAGAACCAGAAATCGCCAACAGCTCTATCTGAGTTCGTGCGACCCGCACCTGAACCAGATGATGCATATGTAAATGAATGTCCTGAAGCTGTTGCAAATGGAGCCTTGCAAGCTTCGATTAGAAGCGCAGGAAATGATGCGCCTGAACCTGATAGATCAACTGCGTGAGCTGGAGTTGAAGTTACCAACCCAAAGGCAAGTGCTACTGCTGCAGATTTTGCGAGCATTGAAACTTTCATTAATTTCCCCTTGTTTGAAATAGGTGACGAGCAAGGAGAAAACTATGTATCCCGGGTGAACTACTTGGTTCTTTGAGGCAAACGTTGGTCAACCTTTAGGTGAACAGCAGGTTACGACTATCCGAAGCGGCCGGTGACGTAATTTTCGGTGCGCTGGTCCTTTGGTTGCGAGAAGATTTCGCTGGTGCGAGCAACTTCGATCATTTCGCCAGGACCGCCATCAGATAGGAAGAATGCGGTGTAATCAGATACGCGGGCTGCTTGCTGCATATTGTGAGTCACGATCACGATAGTCATTGAATCTGAGAGTTCGCGGATAGTTTCTTCAATGCGCAAGGTTGAACCTGGATCTAGTGCAGAACATGGCTCATCCATAAGCAGGACCTGTGGGCTTACAGCCAAGGCGCGGGCGATGCATAGACGCTGTTGCTGACCACCAGAGAGCGATCCGCCATGTGCATCAAGGCGATCTTTAACTTCATTCCAAAGTCCAGCACGTACTAAGCAAGATTCGAGAAGTTCTTCTTTGTTATCTACTTTAAGTTGTGCCAGCTTTAAACCAGAAAGAACGTTCTCGCCAATAGTCATTGATGGGAATGGGTTCGGCTTCTGGAAAACCATGCCGATCTGAAGACGAATCTTAGTGACATCAACGCCTGGTGCATAAATATCTTTGCCATCGAGTCGTACTTCACCGGCCATCGCTGCACCAGGAATAAATTCGTGCATGCGGTTGATCGTGCGGATAAATGTTGATTTACCGCAACCAGATGGTCCGATCAGCGCCGTAACTGATCCTGCTGTGAAATCTAAGTTGATATCTGAGAGAACATGGTTCTTTCCAAACCAGGCGTGAATGCCGCGAGTTTCTAGACCAGTGCCTTGCGCGGTGCTGGCTTGAGTCCGTGGCGCCTTTGCATTGGCCACACTTGCTAGCGAACTAGGTTGCGCAGGAGTTGACATTTCTTTCTCGCTTTCCGGAGTCTGGATCATTAGGAAACCTTTCGTGAAGTTAGCGCGCGTGCTGCTGTGAAGAGAAGCAAAACTAGAATCATCAGAACCAATAGCCCCGCCCATGCGCGTGTAATCGCTTCAGGAGAACCAGCGTTAAAGGCTTTCCAGATGTAATAAGGGAGAGATCCAACTGAGCCGTTAAATGGATTTGGATTTACCTTGTCGCCGCCACCTGTTAACAACAAGAGTGGGGCGGTTTCGCCTGCGATACGAGCGACGCCCAGAATTACTGCAGTCATCAATCCGCTTCGCGCTGCGGGAAGAACGATCATTGCAACTGTGCGCCATTGTGTTC
>JBIIRS010000011.1:0-14281 GCA_044341425.1 Candidatus Planktophila sp.
GCCGCAGTACGTAGACCAATTAGTGGATCCTTCGCTAGATCAAATTCTTCATCGATTTGCACTTCTTGATGAGCAATAGAAATTCCTTGGGCAACTTGGGTAATACCTGGTTTTTTTAGGAATCTACCGAGACCATCTTTGCCGCGATGATCTAAGCGATGCCAAGTCGACTCGAGAAGGTAATCAACAGATCTTGCAGCTTGTGCTATATCACTCATGAGCGCATCTGCATCTGCATACTTTAAAACTTCTGCAACTTTATCTTGCTCTTGAAATAGCAGTCGATCCTTATCTCGTCCCGTTACTGTGTGGAGCGCTTCACGAGCGCTCATCAAAACAGATTCAGCGTTGCTGATATGTTCTAGTGAAACTGCGACCGCTCCAGAAATTGAAATGGCACGAAGCGCGTTAATATCGCGTAGACCGCCGCGCGCCTCCTTTAGATCTGGTTCTAAAAGATAGGCCAAGTCACCAGCTCTACTGTGGCGCTCCCCCAGCGAAAGTCTTAACTGAGGTAACCGCTGCCTAGAATTACTACGCCAATCATCTATGGCATCGCGTTGAACTGCCGCGACTAAGTCTGCATCTCCGCAAATCAATCTAATATCAAGTAGGCCGAGCGCAACCTTAAGATCTGTTCTTGCGCTTTCGCGTGTTTCGACGCGTGTGCGTACCGAGTGATCTACCTTGAATGATTTATCCCAAAGCGGATATAGAACCTTATTAACTAGATCTCCAAGAGACTTCTCATCAATTTTTCCATTGTGAAGAAAGAGAATATCTAGGTCAGAGCCTGGAGATAACTCACCTCGGCCATAACCGCCAACAGCGGCTAGCGCTACCCCAGATATTTCATTTGCTACACCCATAAAGAGTGAGCGAAGGAAACGATCGCTCTCGTTCGATCGTTCCCTTCGCTCACGTGTAGCCATGTATCTAGCCTACTTACTTGCCTTACCCCTTAGATCGCATCTGTGCCGCGTTCACCAGTTCTTACGCGAACGATTGAATCAACTGGCGTTGTCCAAACTTTTCCATCACCGATAGATCCAGTTGATGCCGCCTTAACGATTACATCGACAATTGCTGCCGCATCATTGTCATCGACTAGTACTTCAAGGCGAACTTTCGGTACTAGGTCGACTGTGTATTCCGCACCGCGATAAACCTCGGTGTGACCGCGTTGACGCCCAAAGCCACTTGCTTCGGAGACAGTCATGCCGGTGACGCCTGCTGCTTGCAGAGCATCTTTAACATCATCGAGCTTAAATGGCTTGAGGATTGCAGTAATTAGCTTCATCTCTATGCCCCCTTTGTAGCACCAAAGGCGCCACCTTGTGTGTTATCGGTTAATTCGTAACCACGCTCTGCGTGAATTACCAGATCGATACCAGAGATCTCCTCGGCCTCCGAGATACGAAATCCCATAATGAGATCCACAATCTTGGCGAGAATTAAACTGAGTATAAATGAGTAGGCAAAGACCGCTACAACACCGATCGCCTGCTTACCAAGTTGCTCTGTTCCACCACCATTGAAGAGTCCAACATCTACTCCTACAAGGCCGATCATCATTGTGCCGATGATTCCGCCAACAAGGTGAACTGCAACAACATCTAGCGAGTCATCAAATCCAAACTTGAACTTGAGCCCAACAGAGAGCGCGCAGACGATGCCGGCAACGAAACCAATTGCTAACGCTCCACTTGCACCAACTGCAGCACATGCCGGAGTAATTGCTACAAGGCCTGCGACAACTCCAGATGCAGCACCAAGGCTTGTTGCATGGCCATCGCGAATTTTCTCAACAAGTAACCAAGCAAGTACTGCAGCTACGGTTGCACCGATTGTATTTAGTAACGCCAAACCAGCAGTTCCATTTGAAGCAACTGCAGATCCTGCGTTAAATCCAAACCAACCAAACCAGAGAAGTGCTGCGCCAAGCATTACTAGTGGAAGGTTATGTGGTCGCATTGGAGATTTTCCAAAGCCAATTCGCTTACCAAGCACAATAGCGATCGCTAGCCCTGCAGCTCCGGCATTGATATGAACTGCCGTACCACCTGCAAAGTCGAGCGCGCCCAGATCATTGGCGATCCATCCGCCAGTCTCTGCTACAAAGTCATCGAAGGCGAAGACCCAGTGTGCAACTGGGAAGTAAACAAGAGTTGCCCAGAGGCCAGCAAAGAACATCCATGCCCCAAATTTCGCACGGTCTGCAATTGCTCCGGAAATCAAAGCCACAGTTATCGCGGCAAAAATTCCTTGGAATGCAATGAAGACAGCGGCAGGAATAGTTCCGATAAGTGCCGTTGAATTATCAAGGCCCTTTAGTAGGAAAAATTCAGAGACATCTCCAATGAGTCCTCGACCACCGACTGAATCTCCAAATACAAGTGAGAAACCAAAGATGATCCAAAGAGTGAATACCAAGGCAAGTGCGCCAAATGACATCATCATCATATTTAAAACGCTTTTTACACGAACCATTCCTCCATAGAAGAGGGCCAATCCGGGAATCATAAGAGTGACTAACCCTGCGCTGATAAGCATCCAGGCGGTATCACCAGTGTTAAGAACTACTTCTTCCATATTTAACCTCGTATCAGATAAGTAAGACGCTCACCGTTGAGATGAGGCAAACAATCTCTGAGCGCCGTTACGGTAGATAGCAAAGGAGGTTAAGACGCGGTCACAAAATCCAGCCTTGTGTTACATCTGTGTTACATCAATAGCGCAAAAGGGCTATCTATTCGCCAATCAAGCCTGCGATATACCGCTGCGCGTCAAAGGCGGCAAAATCTGATTCCACCTCGCCAGTGCCTACAAATTTAATTGGAATATCGAGCGCGTTTTCAATGGCTAGGGCTACTCCCCCTCGGGCGCTGCCATCTAATTTGGTAACGATCAAACCTGTTACATCAACTGCTTCTGTAAAAATCTTTGCTTGGGAAATTCCATTTTGACCTGTAGTTGCATCTATCACTAAAAGAACTTCAGAGACTGGCAAAGATTTTTCAATTACGCGTTTTACCTTACCTAACTCAGCCATCAAATCGCTCTTATTGTGAAGGCGTCCTGCAGTATCAACTAATAAGAAATCAACTTTTTTTTCGCCAGCGCGTACCGCCGCATCAAATACAACAGATGCGGGCTCGGCTCCATCTTTGCCTGCGATTACTTCAACTCCGATACGTGTACCCCATGTTTGCAACTGTTCCACTGCAGCAGCGCGGAAGGTATCGGCGGCGGCCAGGATTACTGAAGTGCCCGATCCTTTTAAAGAGGCAGCTAACTTTGCAACTGAAGTTGTCTTGCCGGTGCCATTGACGCCAACCACGATTAGCGCTGAAGTTGATGCACCTTTGTTCAAGGTGCGAGATTTACTTGAAAGCTTTGAATTTAGAATCTGCGTTAACGATGCGAGTGCATCGTCACCCTTGATTGACTTGGCATCTTTGATAATTGAGGTCGTAAGTGATGGCCCGAGATCTGCAGCAAGTAGTTCGGCTTCAAGTTCTTGCCAATCAAGTGGATCAGCTGTCGAAACACCTTTTATCTTGGAGATGAACTTGCTGAAAATACCCATGGCTTATTGAGCCCTCAAGCGGTGTCAGATTCGCGCAGGCGTTGCGAGATAACTTCAGTTACGCCATCACCGCGCATAGTTACGCCATAAAGCGCATCCGCAATCTCCATAGTGCGCTTCTGGTGAGTGATGATGATCAACTGTGAACTTTCGCGAAGTTCTTCTAGAACGACGAGCAAGCGTCCCAAGTTAACGTCATCGAGGGCTGCTTCAACTTCATCTAGTACGTAGAAAGGACTTGGACGCGCTTTGAAGATCGCTACCAACATGGCAACTGCTGTCAGCGATTTCTCGCCGCCTGAAAGTAGTGAAAGGCGCTTGATGCGCTTTCCAGGTGGACGCGCTTCCACGTCAACTCCAGTGTTTAGAAGATCATCTGGATTTGTGAGAATTAGACGACCATCACCGCCCGGGAATAAGCGCGCAAAGATATCTTCGAAGTGTTTAGCAGTTTCTTCGTAGGCTTCCATGAAGATCTGCTGAACGCGATCATCGACCTCTTTAATAATGTCTAATAGATCTTTCTTGGTGCGCTTTAGATCTTCTAACTGCTCCGCTAAAAACTTAAGGCGCTCTTCAAGTGCGTTGTACTCCTCAAGAGCTAACGGATTGATCTTACCAAGCAAGGTCAGTGAACGTTCAGTGGAAGCGAGGCGCTTCTCCTGTTGATCGCGGCGATACGGGATTAATTCAGTAGCGACGATTTCGCCGGTCTCGGTCTCGATAAAGGTTGGTACATCATTCTGAGGTCCGTACTCATTTACTAGCGTTGTCATATCAACGCCCAGTTCTTCAACTGCCTTGGATTCAAGTTGTTCAATACGCATTCGTTGTTCAGCGCGCGCGATCTCATCCTTGTGAACTGAAGAAGTTAACTGCTCAAGTTCGGAGGCGAGTTCGCGACCACGTGAACGCACTGTAAGCGTTTCACCCTCTCGATCAGAGCGTGATGCCTCTAGGCGGGCGCGCTCCGTTGCAGCCTTGGCGATAGATCGTTCAATATGAATTAAAGCTTCATATGCAGCCTCTGCAATGGCAGATGAAATGAGCGCACCGCGTGCACGTGCGCCACGGCGCGATATTGCACGCTCGGATGCTTCACGTTCGGCGTTCGCGGAATCTTCGAGCGCCTTGGCGCGCGCGGCGATTGAATCAACGCGTTCTTCGCTAGTGCGAACTGCAAGACGCGCTTCTACCTCTGAAGTTCGTGCAAGTGAAACTTCATTTCGCAAGTTTTCGGCGGCGCTGTGATCAGGTTCGCCAATTTCACCGCGTTGCTGCAATTGTGCAGATGCGATTGAGAGTTCATCCTCATCTCGCCCCTTCGCAGAATTTGCCTCTGCGATAGCTGAATTTAAGCGTTCGACCTCAGCAGATGCAGATTTCATATTCTGACCTGCGACAGCAAGTTGTTCAGTAAATGCTGAAATCCGCGCATCTGATTCATTTAACTTAGATAACGCAATATCGAACGCGCTCTGCTTGCTTTCCACATCGCCTTGCGCTGTGGAAATTTCGAATTTGAGGCGATCGCAGTTATGGGTAATTGTCTCGAGCTTGGTCTGTAACTCTTGAACCAGCGCGTTAATCTCAATTAGTGAAGTGGAAGATGCTGAACCACCACGAGCGCGCTTTGAGGTAATTACATCGCCATCTCGCGTGACAACAGTGACGCTTGGATGGGAGCGAAGAATGCCCTCAGCCTCACGCGCATTATCAGCAACGACTGTGTTAGATAAAAGCGAGGCGAGGAGCTCGGAGATTTCGGAGGAGCGAACATGTGAAGTGAGCGCTGTAAGCCCCGCAGGAACCGATGTGGAACTGTGTGAACCTGGTTGGTAGACAAGTACATCTGCTTGACCCAAGTTCTCAGAACGCATCGTTGTTAGCGCGCTGATTGCAGAATTTAAGTCGCGGACGACAATCGCATCAGAGAGCGTTCCTAGCGCAGCAGCCGTTGCAGATTCCCAACCAGAATCGATTTGAACAAGGGATGCAATGCTTCCGAGAATTGTTAGGCCGCGCGAATCACGAACTAGCGCTGCCCCACCATCGCGTGATTGCGAAGTAAGTAGCATCGCTTCTAACTTGGATTCGATTGCATTTCGCTCACGATCGGCGGCACGTTCTGCATCAATCAAATTACCGAGTTCTGTCTTAGCGCTCTCTAGGGATCGCTTAGCGACTTCAAATTCAGAGTCGAGTCCAAGTTCTCCGGCATCTGCACCAGCAATATCCATCTCCAGAGTTGAGTACTGGCGTTGTGCGCTCTCGGCCCGTGATTGCGCTTCATCGCGCGCCTTTACCAAACGAGCAATTTCTTCAGCGATCGCTTCGAGTCGAGCGGCCAGTGATTTGATGTGGCCTTCTTGACGCGCTGTACCTTCACGTTGATCGGCGATAGCGCGCATCGCCGCGGCGATCTTATCTTCCTCAACTTTTAACGATTGTTCAGCACTGGAAAGTTTTGAAGTAGTGGCTTGTAAATGTGCTTTGGCGGTTTCAACTTCGCTGCGCAATTGCGCTTCTTGCTGGCGTAGCGCCACCGCTTCTTGATCAAGCGCTTCTGGGTCGCGACCAGCGCTACGTGCTTCTTCAGCTTCTTCGGCTAAGAAACGGGAACGCTCTTGTGCAAGTGATTGGGTTCCGCGGAATTTTTCACGAAGCGCGCTGAGTGCGTAGAAATTTTCCTGTGCCGCAATTAGAAGTGGGCTTTCGAAAGCAGCTTGTGCATCGAGTGATTCTTCGCGAGATCTGACTTTATCTAACTCATCTTCAACAAGTGAACGTCGCTCACGAAGTGCAGTCTCATCGGCTACTTCAGCATCGAGAGTTTTAGAGAGCGAAATAAAATCATCGGCGAGCAAACGCAACTTGGCATCACGCAGATCTGCCTGAATGGTTGCCGCCTTCTTGGCAACTTCTGCTTGCTTGCCAAGTGGACGCAATTGGCGACGAAGTTCAACCGTTAAATCTTGAACGCGAGCTAAGTTGGCTTGCATTGAATCTAACTTGCGAAGCGCTTTCTCTTTGCGCTTGCGATGTTTAAGTACGCCAGCCGCTTCTTCAATAAATCCACGGCGTTCTTCGGGAGTTGCCATCAAAATTGCATCGAGTTGGCCTTGGCCAACAATTACGTGCATTTCGCGACCGATACCTGAATCGCTTAACAGCTCTTGGATATCTAATAACCGTGATGCTTCACCATTTATTTGGTACTCGCTCTGTCCATTGCGGAAGAGAATGCGGGAGATAGTTACTTCGGTGTAATCAATTGGAAGTGCGCCATCGGTGTTATCGATCGTTAACGAAACTTCTGCGCGACCTAGTGGTGCGCGCCCGCTTGTGCCAGCAAAGATGACATCTTCCATCTTGCCGCCGCGAAGTGATTTCGCACCTTGCTCGCCCATAACCCAAGTCAGGGCATCTACAACGTTTGATTTTCCAGAGCCGTTAGGACCGACGACGCAGGTGATGCCCGGTTCCAGACGAAGCGTCGTTGCCGACGCGAAGGATTTAAATCCTTTAAGCGTCATACTCTTTAAATACACGGCGTAAACCTACCGTTTAGGTGGCGTCTTTATGTACGTGACGCGAGTGAAGTACTACTTGAGGGTTGCGAGAATTTCGTAGGCAGAACGCGCCGCTGATTGCTCTGCTTCGCGTTTGCTCTTACCGATACCTTGCGCAACTGCTTCACCAGAGACCATTGCGACAGCAGTGAAACTCTTATCGTGGTCAGGGCCTTCTTCAGTTACTAAATATTCGAGGGTGCCTTTTCCAAGTGAGGAAACTAATTCTTGGAGCGCAGTCTTGCCATCTAGCCCAGCGCCCTTTGCCATAGCGCTTTCGAGGGTCTCATTAATTAGCGTGCGAACAACGGTAGTTGTAGTTACAAATCCGCACTCCAGATAAATAGCGCCAATCAAGGCTTCTAGAGCATCGGCAAGAAGCGAGTTCTTATCGCGCCCACCGGTGACTTCTTCACCTTTTCCGAGACGAATATATTTTCCAAGTTCAAGGGTGCGCGCAATATCGGCGAGCGCCCGCATATTTACAATTCCGGATCGCAGTGGAGATAAACGTGATTCATCTAAATCTGGATATCGAAGATAAAGCTCTTCAGTAACAATTAAACCCAGTACTGAATCACCTAAAAATTCTAAACGTTCATTTGTTTCTTTAGCACCTGACTCATATGCAAATGAGCGGTGGGTAAAGGCTAACTCGAGCAATTCGGGCTTTAACGAGATCCCGAGTTGCGCAGTTAAAGAAGAGAACAGATCAAACCTCGAGAACCTGGCGGCGGTTATATGTTCCGCAGGTTGGGCATGCTGTATGTGTGAGCTTTGGCTGCTGGCACTGTGGGCATGCTGCAAGTGATGCTGCAGTTGTCTTCCACATTGAGCGGCGTGAGCGTGTCTTCGAACGAGACATCTTTCGCTTTGGTACTGGCACGGTAATCGTCCTTAATCTCTTTTAAACCTATTGGTAAAAATTGGCTTAACTCGGTTAGGTGGTAAGTATCCCTTATTCATCCGTTTTCTTAAAATCCAGTCCAGCCAGACCCGCCCAGCGAGCGTCGATCGCCTCATGCTGGTGGCCTTCCGGAAGATCTGCCCACTTCTGACCGCAATCTGGACAGAGCCCGAGGCACTCTTCTGAGCAGAGCGGGTTGATCGGTAGATCTAAGACAACGGCATCCCGAATTGGTGGCTCAAGATCCATCACATTGCCATCCATCCAAAGTTCGTCATCTTCTTCCAGATCTACGTCGTCATCAGATGCGCGTTTGGACTTCTTACCCTTTTTGCCAGAATCTTTACTTGGCTCGTAGCGATAGAGCTCTTGAATCTTTCGTTCAACGGTAATTTCAACTGGATCAAGGCAACGAATGCACTCGCCCTTTGCAATCGCATATAAATCCGCGCTTAACAAGACTCCCTCAGTAACGGATTCCAGACGAAGGTCTACTTCAATAACATCACCGGCTGGAACGCTCACCAGCGGAACACCAATTGGTTCCAAAATTTCTAGATCTAACTGATACTCCTTCATCTCCCCCGCACGACGTGGGAGTTCATGGGTATTGAATTCAAAGACTTGTGAGGCCTTAGATGAAGGTTGTGACATGGCTATTTTCTCTTCGCTAACTAATTAGTGGCTAATTACTTGTCGTCGGCTAATTGCGACAAGACATCTTTATCGTTTGCGCCATCTAGACGCTCGCGCCCGCGAGCGACTGCATCAAGAGTTTTGTTAAGGATTACTTCTAGAGTGGCAAGGCGACCATCGATGTAGCTTTCTACTTCAGCGCGTTCATCTGCGGCAAGTGCGCGAGCATCATCAAGAATTCGCTGTGCTTCATCACGGGCTGCCTGAACAATTGCTGTTTGTTCGATCATGCGCGCAACTTCTTCGCGCGCAGTGGCGATCATTTGTTCAGCCGAAGATCGACCTTCTTCAACTAAGTTATCGCGTTGCGCCAAGATTTCTTCGGCTGCGGATAAGTCTTGAGGCAAGGCAATTCTTGCGCCATCTAATATCTCTAAAATCTCACCGCGGTGTACAACGCAGGAAGCTGAAAGTGGAACTCCGCGAGCCTCTTCGATCAGAGTAATTGCGGTGCTGAGTTTTTCAATCGAGTCCATTTTTACTTCCCTGCTACTCGTGCTTTAAGTGCGTCATTTACGACGCCTGGAACCATAGAGGATACATCTCCACCGAAATGAGCGAGCTCTTTAACGATTGAAGATGAAAGAAAAGAGTGTGTTGGAGCGGTTGCCATAAACATTGTTTCGACGCCAGATCCTTGGAGATTTACCTGTGCCATCTGAAGCTCGTAATCAAAGTCAGTAACCGCACGCAAACCTTTAACAATCGCTTGGATGGAATTTTCCTTGCAGTAATCAACTAGCAATCCATGCCAAGAATCAACCTTGACGTTCTTAAACTTTGAAGTGGTCTTACTGATCATCTCCATGCGCTCTTCAACAGAAAATAACGAAGCTTTGGTGCGATTTTCTAAAACGGCAACGATGACTTCATCGAATTGGCTGCTGGCGCGCTCGATGATGTCTAGATGGCCAAAGGTGATTGGATCAAATGATCCTGGGCAAACGGCGCGCTTCATGGAGTAAACGCTAGCAACGATCAGCGTGGTTATCCATTTTCAGGCTCAAAGCTCGGCTGGGACCCCATAGAAAATGGTCGCTTGGCCATAGTTTTTTTCACGTAAGTGTTGATATCCCTCGGGCCAAGAAATCTCCTTAACTCTGGAATTTCTCTCAACTGCAATCAAAGCCTGCGGATGAAGAAAACCGCCATCGCGCAGTTGAATCAGATTTTCAATTACATCAATATCTTCTACATCATATGGTGGATCGATATAGATGAAGTGGTACGGAACTGTTGCGCGATCCTGCAGGAAACGGTGAACGCTCATTCCAAAGAGATGGAAATTACCTGGACACTGCGCGGATTTGATGCTCTCGAAGTTTGCGGTAATCGACTTTTGCGCTTGTTCATCTTTTTCGACTGCATGAACAATTTCGGCGCCGCGGGAAAGTGATTCGAGTGCGATAGCGCCGGTGCCAGCATATAAATCCAAAATATGAAGCCCTGCAAAGTCACCAAATTCAGATGCCAAGGTAGAAAAAAGCGCTTCGCGGGCGCGATCAGAAGTTGGTCGGGTGGCACCTGCCACAGCGGCAATATTTCGCCCCTTGGCTAGTCCTGCGATGATGCGCATTTATCTATCCCTAACCTTTATCGATATACGTAGATGTTTGTTCTTTCTTTAACATCTCTAATTCGTCTTTGAGCAAAGGATAGCCTTTGAGAGAGCTATCGCTTTCTAACAATTCTGCGGCAACGTTGCGTGCTTCCTCAATTAGACCTTCATCGCGCAAGACGCGCAGCAAGCGAAGATGTGATCGAGCGCCGGATTGTGTTGCACCTAAAACATCGCCTTCACGTCTTTGTTCAAGATCAATACGGGAAAGTTCGAAACCATCTTGGGTCTTAGATACTGCTTCCAATCGCTCGCGTGCTGGCGTTTCGATTGGTGCGCCAGATACGAGCAGACATAAACCAGGTGAAGTACCGCGGCCAACGCGGCCACGTAATTGATGGAGCTGAGATACGCCAAAGCGATCCGCATCCATAATCACCATCACCGTGGCATTTGGAACATCCACGCCGACTTCAATAACTGTCGTTGAAACAAGTACATCTATCTCGCCTGCAGAAAAAGCCTGCATCGTTGCATCCTTTAACTCGGTGGTTAAACGCCCATGCAACGGCGCAATACGTAGCCCCTTGAGCGCTCCGCCATGCAACTTCGGTGCCAGCTCTTCGACGGAGGCGATATCAGGAGATTGCTCGCCATAGAGAAAATCTAAATCAGCATCTTCAGAACTTCCAGCGGCGATGCGCGGTGCAACTATGTAGGCCTGATGCCCTTGTGAAACTTCTTCGCGAATTCGCTCCCAGGCGCGATCTAGGAAAGTTGGTTTCTCCATAGTTGGTACAACGTGTGTTGTTATTGGTTGGCGACCCAGCGGAAGTTCGCGCAGAGTTGAAATATCTAAATCGCCAAAGACGGTCATCGCAACTGTTCTTGGTATTGGTGTTGCGGTCATAACTAATAAGTGTGGCGGGTTAACTGCCTTTGCTTTCAGCGCATCACGTTGCTCAACACCGAAACGGTGTTGCTCGTCTACAACAATTAAGCCAAGGTCGTTAAAAACAACGCTCTCACTAAGCAGCGCATGAGTACCAATAACAATTCCTGCCTGGCCAGATGCGGCAAGAGCAAGCGCTTCTTTGCGCGCGGCCGTGTTCTGCGAACCGGTTAATAAAGTTATTTGCGTTGCGTTTTCAACACCGCCCAGCATCCCGCCTTGGGCCAGCGGTCCGAGCAACTTTTCTATAGTTCGTAGATGCTGAGCAGCCAAAACTTCCGTTGGAGCAAGTAACGCTGCTTGTCCCCCACTATCGACTACCGCAAGCATGGCGCGAAGTGCAACCACAGTTTTTCCTGAACCAACTTCACCTTGTAGCAATCGATGCATTGGAATATCGGCTGCTAGATCACTTTCAATCTCTCGTGAAACTTCTACCTGGCCAGGCGTTAACTTCCACGGTAGCGATTTATCAAAAGTTTCTAGAATTCCACCGGACTTAACTGGTCGGGCGACAGTCTTGAGCGCTCGTAGTTCGGCTCTTCGCTCGAGTAAAAGTAGTTGCAGTAAGAAAGCTTCATCAAAGGTTAAGCGCGCCTTGGAGAGTTCGGCGCTATCTAGATCAACTGGGTTATGTATCTGAGCCAGCGCCTGCTGAGCGGATGGATATTTAAACTTCTCAAGGATATGTGGCGGGATGAAATCCGGAACTTCATCTAAAGAATCAATGGCCAGCTTTACACATTGTGCAATCTTCCAGGAAGGAAGTTTTGAACTGGCTGGATAAACCGGCAGAAACTTTCCAGCAAAATCTGCAACGGCGGAGTCAACATCGCTGCCATCCGGAACCATTTCGTAATCTGGGTGTGCCAACTGGCGTTTACCGTTAAAGACTCCCACCTTCCCTGCAAAAAGCCCCTGTCTGCCTACACGCAACTCTTTCTCGCGCCAAGCTTGATTAAAAAAAGTTAGCGACATCTTTGCGCTGCCATCGGTGACGATAACTTCGAGAATGCTTCCCTTACGTCCCTGCAATTTGCGGCTGCTTGAAGAGTAAATCTCTGCTAACACCGTTACTTCATCGCCTTCATTAAGTTCGGCAATGTCGCTCAACTCTCCGCGAACCAAATAGCGACGCGGATAGTGGTGTAATAAATCAGAGACGGTTCGGTAACCAAAAACGGTATCCAAGACTTTGGCGGTGCGATCGCCTACGACATCAACCAACTTGGTTGTGAGCCTGCCTTCTGCGATCGCCATAGGAGCCATTCTCGCGTGGATTCCTTGGAATTAGCGTGAAGTTGGCCTTCTTGCTACCCTTACGCCCTGTTCATTAAGTTAAAGATCTATAAGGAGTAACGCTGTGGCATCAACATGCGATATCTGTGGCAAAGGGCCCAGCTTTGGAAATAACGTTTCACACTCTCAGGTAAAGACTCGTCGTCGCTGGAATCCAAATATCCAACGCATCAAGACACTTGTCGGTGGAACAGCTAAGCGCCAGAACGTTTGTACTTCCTGCCTTAAGGCCGGAAAAGTTTCTCGCTAAAGCTTCTTAGGTCAAATTAAGACCGCTTTTTAAATCCAGCAGGGCACTTTGGCTTTACAGCCGTTACCCTTCGTAACTGGTTTCCCTTAATACAAGAGATTGTTGTCGCCTTTGCCGTTGGCGATGGTTTTGGTGAAGCAGTTGTCCTCACAGTTCCTGCAGCAGACATATTGCTGGAGCTCTGCGCAGATGATGAGAGAACGTCATAACTTGGATTTAAAGAGATATCTAATAACGGGTCTGGAAATTCAAAGCCAAAGACTTGAATGATAATCCGCCCGTTCTTAACGGCCACTGTCTTCGTAGCCGCTGTCGATCCACCTTCATTTGTGCGCACTGAAATAGTCAAGGCTGCTGCTGCATCTTCAGGCTTCTTAAGCCCCCAGAGAGCAAGTGCATCAGCAGATGAAATCGTTGCGTAGTAGAAACCGGTGTTAATTGACTTGCCATCTGGCGCTAGGCGTGGAGCAGATGCTTTATAACTTAGCGACTTCTTCTCAGCGTTCCATACTGGAGTTGAAAGTTTGCAGAGTCCGTTAGATCCAACATAGATCTTGCCGCTACCGCCTTCAAATGAGAAGCCAAGTGGATCATTGGATGGCACCAGTATTGATTGGAATTGAGTTACGAGGGCGGATGAGACGCCAGCATCGCCACTGCAATCTTTTGAACTCTTGGCTTGTGGGACCTTTACTGGATAACCTGCAATCTCAAAGACCGCTGCTTGGACATCTACTGTTGCCTCAGTTGCAATGCCATAGGTAACGCCTAGTTTGAAATCAGAGATCCGCATCTTTACTGAAATCAAGGCGTCGCTATTTAGATTAACTGGCGTTGTGGCACTTGTTGTTGTCGCCGCAAGAGTGACGTTATTTCCTGGTGAATAAGTTGGTTTGGCATCGAGCATGATCCATGGAACAAATTCATTTGCAGCTTGTGCTTCTATATATAGCCCATCGTAATTTTCATTTGCGAATGCACCTTCTGCGCTCCATCGCCCTGGTAGGGCTTTGCCAGATGCAACACCGGTTGTGTTTCCAGCTGTTGCGCCTTGAGTTCCACTAGCAACCCAAGTAAGTGCAATAGCTTTGCCACCAGTAGGTGTAATGCTTACTGAATCAATGCAGTACGCGCCGCCACCTGCAGAACAAGGTAAGAACGCACCCTTAGGAAGTGTGATACTGGCATTTGCAGATGTAACTCCAACCAGAATTGCCGAGATAGAAAGTGCTACGGTGGCCACGGTTGCTACAAATGAGGATCTTTTCATATCACAAAATTATCGCCTTGCTAAAAGGTAGGCAATAGCACCGCGCCTATTTTTATGTGGTTAAAAAATAAAAAAAATGGAAATCGGTGCATAAAAACGTAGGGTCTTATTTGAAATGTTGCCAAGCGTGCGTTTCCACGCCTACAGGAACGTTTGTAAGGCCCGCGCCCTCGGTAACTACTCCAATT
>JBIIRS010000104.1:0-4159 GCA_044341425.1 Candidatus Planktophila sp.
GCGAGTGGAACGATGCTTATCGCGACTCGGTGCGCCAGTTCTGGTTAGGTGATTTAGCGCGCGGATACGGTGAAGGTGTGGCTGATATTGCATCGCGCATCAGCGGCTCGAGCGATATTTTCTATTTCCGCGGACCAACTTCATCAATTAATTTCATCACCGCACACGATGGCTTTACCTTGGCTGATTTAGTTATGTACCAAGATAAACATAACGGCCCAAATCAAGAAGATAGCAAAGATGGAAATAACGACAATCGTTCTTGGAACTTGGGCGTTGAGGGTCCAAGTGATGATCCAGTTATTTCATCTCACCGTCATCAGTTAAAGAAATCATTGATGGCCACGCTGCTACTTTCTTCAGGTGTTCCGATGATGACGATGGGCGATGAAATCGGCCGAACTCAGAACGGTTCTAATAATGGTTACTCGCTGCCCCGAGATATGAGCCCGCTTATGGAAGATAGTGAAGCGAACTTCATGGGCGGCTGGGCAAATAAGTGGAAGTTAAATGAAGAAGAAGCAGATCTCTTCGATGCAGTTTCTGAGCTTGCCCATATTCGTAAGCAATACCTAGAAGGTGTGGCACACGAATTCTTTACCGGCACAGTTGATGCCGGAACGAAGCGAAAAGATATCGCTTGGTTCTCACTTGGCGGACACGAGATGCACGAAGATCACTGGCAAGATGGCGAGAAGCGCAGTCTGACTGTATTTATCGAAGCGGGATCAGAACGCGGTTTACTTTTACTACTTAACTCTTCCAAATCAGAGACGCCATTTACCTTGCCCGATGAAAACTGGGGACACTCATTCCGCAGAATCTTTGATGCTGCAACTCCGGTTCAGACGCATGAGCCGATAATTCGTCCGCCCGCCAGCAAAGTAGATGTGGCAGCGCATTGTGCGCAGGTGTGGCTAGTAACACGCAATTAATTTTGTAACTACTCACGCCATAAATCACTTGGTACTAGGTAGTAAAGAGTGCACTCGCCTAAAATCTGAACCATGCTCGCATTAGTTGCACCTGGACAAGGTGCTCAGACGCCAGGGATGTTGGCGCCTTGGATTGAAGAGCCTGCAGCCAAGCTCCTCGTGCAGCAATGGTCGCATGAGATCGGACTTGATCTAGTTCGCCTTGGAACAACCGCAGATGCCGATGAAATTAAAGATACTGCTAATGCACAACCGCTAATTGTTGCTGCTGGTTTGCTTGGTGCTCGCGCGCTCAACAAAGGAAATAACTTTGCATTTGTTGCAGGTCATTCAGTTGGTGAAATCACCGCTGCTGCCTTAGCAGGAGTTATTAACGACCTAGATGCGATGAAGTTAGTACGTGCTCGTGGAATTGAAATGGCGAAGGCCGCTGCAGTTAAGCCAGCAGGTATGTCTGCTGTCTTAGGCGGAGATCGTGAAGTCGTACTTCGCGCTATTGCAGATCTTGGTCTAGTTGCCGCCAATGACAACGGCGCTGGACAAATTGTTGCCGCTGGAGATCTCGATGCGCTTGCGAAGTTAGCGCCCGAAGGTGCACGCGTGCGCGCTCTTGCCGTGGCTGGTGCATTTCACACTTCTTTTATGGAACCTGCCGTAGCACCGCTTCGCGCACTTGCTGCTTCAATTACAGTGCAAGATCCAAAGTGTGGCGTTATTTCCAATAAAGACGGTGCGGTAATTCGCGATGGACGAAAAATTTTAGATCGCATCGTTGCACAGATCTCTAACCCAGTTCGTTGGGATCTATGTATGACGACGCTTTCCCAGAACGTATCTGGTGCGCTGGAAGTTCCACCTGCTGGAACTTTGGTCGGTCTCTTAAAGCGTGCGGTACCAATAGTTGAAACTTTTGCGCTCAAGGCAGTGGCTGATCTTGCGCTAGCTGATGAATTTGCACTGCGCCATAACCAAGAAGTAAGTAATTAAGAGTTAAGGTAGAGCGATGGCGATCAAAGTAAAAACTGGTAGCGAGAGCACGATTTTATCGGTCGGTGCCTATCGCCCATCTCGCCTTGTTCCAAACTCAGAGATCGTAGATTTAATTGATTCCAGTGATGAATGGATTGTGCAGCGCACCGGAATTGAATCTCGTCGCTTTGCTAGCGCCGATGAATCAGTTGTTGATATGGCTATCGGTGCCGCAGAACAAGCGCTAACTCGCGCCAAACTTACAATCAAAGATATTGATACCGTCGTTGTGGCAACTATTACTTATCCGCACCAGGCGCCATCTGCGGCTACAGCGATTATTCAACGGATGGGAAATCCAACTGCGGCTGCGCTCGACATTAGCGCTGCTTGCGCAGGGTTCTGTTACGGCGTAGCTATGGCACACGACATGGTACGTGCTGGTAGCGCGAAGAAAGTTCTCGTAATTGGCGTAGAAAAGATTTCAGATTTCACAGACCCAACAGATCGTGCAACTGCTTTCATATTTGCAGATGGCGCAGGCGCTGTAATCATTGGCGAATCTAACGAGCCAGGAATTGGCCCAGTTGAATGGGGATCAGATTCAGAAAACCGCGATGCCATCTTGATGAACCCATCCTGGATTGAAGTTCGCAACACTGAAACTCAATTAACTAAGGCAGATGTTAAGTGGCCGAATATCACGCAAGAAGGTCAGAAAGTTTTCCGCTGGGCAGTCTTTTCAATGAGTAAGGCAGGGCTTAAGGCGTTAGATGCTGCTGGGCTTTCTGTAAATGATTTAGATGCATTTATTCCACATCAAGCAAATGCGCGCATCATCGAAACAATGGCAAAAGAGATGAAGATTCCTGATTCAGTTGTGATTGCAGATGATATTCGCACCAATGGAAATACATCTGCGGCATCTATTCCACTTGCGATGGATGCGCTGCTGGCAAAACACCCGGAACTTCACGGCAAGATTGCGCTCTTGATCGGATATGGCGCAGGTCTCGTTTACGCGGGGCAGGTTGTGAAATTACCGCCTAAACCATAATTTTCTGGCGATAACCTGCCGAATTACTAGGAAGTAGCGCGCCTAATCAGAGAGAATTGCAACCTGTTGGACTCGGATGAGAAAAGCAAAAATTAAAGGAAAAGAAAAGGAAGAAACAAATGGCACTTTTAGCCGCAGATGTACTTGCAGGAATCAAAGAGATCGTTGAAGAAGTTGCTGGTATTCCAGCTGCATCAATCGAACTCGATAAGAACTTTACTGACGACCTAGAAATAGATTCACTCAGCATGGTCGAAGTTGTAGTTGCCTGCGAAGAGCGCTTTGGCGTGAAGATTCCTGACGAGAAGGTAACTGATCTTGCAACAGTAGGAGATGCAGTTAACTTCATCGTTAGCGCTGCCGTATAAGTAGTTTAAATGTCTCAACGTCGCGTAGTCGTCACAGGTCTTGGTGCAACTACTCCACTTGGTGGAGATGTTGCATCGACTTGGGCTGCACTAATCGCCGGAAAGAGCGGCGTCCGTCTTCTAACTGAAGATTGGCGCGAGCTCTTGCCAGTGCACTTCGCAGCGCGCGTTGCCATTGAACCCGCAGATCAAATGGAGCGCGTTGAGATGCGCCGTTTAGATCGCTCAGAACAATTTGCCTTGGTTGCATCCCGTGAAGCCTGGAAAGATGCAGGTACGCCAGATGTTGATAAGGAAAGACTCGGCGTCGTAATCGCATCCGGTATTGGCGGAGTCATTACCTTGCTGGATCAATTCGATAATTTGAAAGAGAAGGGCGCGCGCGGAGTCAGTCCACATACTGTTCCGATGTTGATGCCTAATGGACCTGCTGCAAATGTTGGCCTAGAACTGCAAGCCCGCGCCGGAGTCCACACACCTGTTAGCGCATGCGCATCGGGTGCGGAAGCAATTGGCTACGCCCTGGAAATGATCCGCTCAAATCGCGCCGATATAATTGTTAGCGGCGGCGTTGAAGCGGCAATTCACCAACTTCCGATGGCTGGCTTTGCTGCAATGAAAGCGCTTTCCACCCGCAACGATGCGCCAGAGCGCGCTTCGCGTCCATACGATGCTGACCGTGATGGTTTTGTACTCGGTGAAGGCGGCGGAATATTAATTCTTGAAGAGTACGAGCACGCTAAAGCACGCGGCGCCAAGATTTACTGCGAACTAGTTGGCCAAGGGCTTTCCTCAGATGGTTATCACATCGCAGCTCCTGACCCAGATGG
>JBIIRS010000012.1:0-14259 GCA_044341425.1 Candidatus Planktophila sp.
CTATAGGGCGAGCATCTGTTCTAGTGCGAGTTTGGAGAACTTGGCTACTTCTGGAGCGACGCTAATCTGGTTCACAACATGGCCATCAACTAAAGATTCCATCGCCCAGACCAGGTGTGGAAGATCGATGCGGTTCATAGTTGAGCAGTAGCAGACTGTCTTATCTAGAAAGACAATTTTCTTATCCGGGTGGGCTTTGGCGAGGCGTGAAACTAAATTCAGCTCGGTGCCAATCGCCCAAGCGCTCCCTGCAGGGGATTGCTCAACAGTTTTGATGATCATCTCGGTACTACCTACAACATCAGCGGCGGCAACAACTTCATGTTGGCACTCTGGATGAACCAACACCTTCACCTCTGGAAGTTGTTTTCTCACCTCGTTCACAGATTCCAAAGTAAAGCGCCCATGCACAGAGCAATGACCCCGCCATAAAATTACTTTCGCTCCACGAATTTCTTCGGGAGTTAACCCGCCCATTGGCTTCCATGGATTCCACAAAACACAATCTTCCAGAGTTAATCCAAGTGAAAGAACGGCGGTATTTCTACCGAGATGCTGATCGGGGAGGAAGAGAATCTTCTCGCCCTTGGAAAGCGCCCATTCCATGCTCTTCTTAGCATTCGATGATGTGCAGATAGTTCCACCATGTTCGCCGGTAAAACTCTTAATTGCAGCCGACGAATTCATATATGTAACTGGAATAGTTTTATCGGCAACGCCAACTTCTTCGAGATCCCTCCAGCATTGAGTAACTTGATTTGCTGTTGCCATATCAGCCATCGAACAACCGGCGGCTAGGTCAGGAAGAATTACCTTCTGGTTATTTGAAGTCAGAATGTCAGCGCTTTCTGCCATGAAGTGAACGCCGCAGAAGATTATGTATTCGGCGCTTGATTGGGCCGCGGCAGCTTGTGCCAACTTAAATGAATCACCAGTTACATCAGCAAATTCAATTACTTCATCTCTTTGATAATGGTGACCCAACACAAGAGCGCGATCGCCAAGTGCAGCGCGAGCAGCTCTGGCTCGTGAGACCAAGTCAGGATCACTCGCCTCGGGCAGTTCACCGGTGCAAGAGACGCCTCGCTCAGATGCCAGATCTCGACCTTGCCCAAGAAGAAGCAGGTCGGTGAGCGATGTTGAGCGAGTAGGTGTGGACATGGACACATTCTCGCGCATTTATAGCCTTGCTGTCGCATCGACAGTAGGTGGCAGGTAGTCTTTACCCATGACTACAGAGACATCAAACTCAACAACAGAAGCGCCAGCATCGACTGGCCCTATCGTTCTGACAGAAGTTGCCGCAGCGAAGGTTGCAGCGCTCCTTGCTCAAGAAGGTCGCGATGATCTCTATCTCCGCGTTGCAGTTCAGCCAGGTGGTTGTTCGGGCTTGCGTTACCAGCTCTACTTCGATGATCGCGATCAAGAAGGCGATATCTCACATCAATTTGGAACTGTAAAAGTTGTTGTAGACAAGATGAGCGATCCATATTTAATGGGTGCATCAATAGATTTCGTTGACACGATTGAGAAGCAGGGCTTCACAATTGATAATCCAAATGCTGGCGGATCTTGCGCCTGCGGCGATTCTTTCAACTAAAGACACTTCCAACTTGTTGTTTACGGCGATGGTGGCTGCATGAGGATTGGCGTTGCCGGTTCAGTCGGTTTAGACCACCTAATGACTTTCTCTGGAAAGTTCACCGACTCACTCGTTGCGGGCTCACTTGAAAAAGTCTCGCTCTCATTTCTAGTAGATGGACTGGAAGTTAGACGCGGGGGATGCGCTGCAAATATCGCATTCGGTATGGGTTCGCTCGGCCTTAATCCAATTTTGATCGCTGCCGTTGGGATTGATTGGCCAGATTACGACGCTTGGTTAGTACGTCATGGCGTTGATACATCACACGTTCTAGTTTCAAAAACGCTTCATACCGCTCACTTCATGGTTACCACTGATACTGAGCTGAACCAGATCGCATCATTCTTTCCCGGTGCGATGTCGGAAGCGCGCAATATCGAACTTTCACCAATCATGGAGAAGACCGGCAAGTTAGATCTCATTGTCATTTCACCGGACGATCCAGAAGCGATGCTTCGCCATTCAGAGGTAGCCCGCCAGGCCGGAATTGCAATAGCGGCTGATCCTTCACAGCAGATGGCGCGTATGTCTGGTGAGGATATTAAAAATTTGATTACGGGGGCCACCTACTTATTCATGAATGAGTATGAGTTAGCGCTAGCAATTCAAAAAACTGGTTGGAGCGATCGCGAGATTCTGGAACAAGTTAAATATCGCGTAGTGACTCTTGGCTCTGAAGGCGCCAGAGTTGAGTCCTTGCATGGTGAAACAATTAAAGTGACCACACCTAAAGAAAAATCAAAGACTGATCCGACCGGAGTCGGAGATTCATTTAGATCAGGTTTTGTAGCTGGTCTGGCCTGGGGTCTAAACCACGAAAGATGTGCGCAGTTAGGTTCCATGATCGCTACTTATGTAATTGAAACAACTGGCACTCAGGAGTACCGCTTTACATCAGCAGAGTTCTTAGCGCGCTTTCAAGAAGCTTATGGTGCTAGCGCTGCTGCTGAGATCGAACCTCATCTACCACAGCGTTAATCAGCAGTTCTACTTCCTCAGCAGTTGTTTCCGCATGCAGAGTAATTCGAATATTTCCATCTGTTGGTAGCCCCATCGCCGCTAAAACATGGCTGGGCTGGAGATTCATGGCAGTGCATGCAGATCCCGAATCCACCGAAAGACCGCGAGCGCTTAACCCGCGCAGTATCTCCTCTCCGTTGCAATCTGGAATCACCAAAGATGTTAAATGTGGGATTGATTTATCTAGATCTCCTGCAATAAGTGCACCTGGAATCTGGCGTGAGATATCGGAGCGGATTTTGGCGTTCATTTTCCGAATGTTTTTATCATCGGGCACGAAATTCTCAAGTGCAACTGCGCTAGCGATTAAAAGTGGCAGCGAGAAAGTTCCATAAGTTCTGCGAACGGCGGATATATGGGGGAGCGGATTCTTCCAGTTTGCGGCATCACTGATTGCAACTATGGCAACTCCGGCAGGACCTTCCCATGCTCTCGAATCAAAGACAGCGCTACTCCAGTTATCAGGCAGTGGTTGGCGATTACCCGATGGAGTGGCGTCAACTGCAACCAACAGGTCTTCGGGTAGTTCGGTTGGCATTTTATTAATCACGCCAGTTTCACCATTCGCTAATTGAAATGACAGAACTGAATTTGGGGCGAATTCAACTTGCGAGAAATCTAAAGCGCCGTCGGGAGAGAGCGGAATAATCTGAGAGTTACCTTGATGAGATCTTGCGGTTGCGATAACACCTGATCTGTCGCCAGCTCCGTAGAACAACTTTCGATCTGGCGCTAAGAAACCTCCCAGAGAAAGAAAGTATCCAAGTCCAACTTCACCCGTGATCTCAATTTGATCTGCCTTGATTCCTAAATTCTCGGCTATCGATTCGAGCGCGCTATTTCTCAGGTTGGCAGCGCGGCTTGGCGATTGACCTATCTTCTTCGGGTCAGCCCAGCCGCTATCTAATGCAGCATGGAGGGCCTGGGCAGCAAGGGAATTAAGTGCTGTCTCTGATTGGAAGTTTCCTGTGACTCGAACCACCTAGCGAACGCTACTAGCCAATGCGACTAAGACCGAATTAGCCGACTATCCTTAGGCTTATGTTCGCTCAAAAACGCTCGCGTGCTCTGGTACTTCTAGCCGCTCCGCTTTCAATCTTGTTAAGTGGTTGCTCTCAGGTATCAGGACTTGGATTCGAGGAAGGCCTTTCTAGCGTTAACGACATTACGCTCTCGCTCTGGCAGGGCTCTTGGATCGCAGCAGCCGTTGTAGGTGTAATTACCTTTATCTTGATCATCTGGCCGGCGATTTTCCACCGCGCTAAAGCAAGCAAAGGTGAATTTCCTAAGCAGACGCAATACAACATTCCAGTTGAGATTGCATACACAATCATTCCGCTGATCATCGTTGCAGTTCTCTTTTATTACACCGCGGTTAAGCAAGAGAAGATTGTTGAAAAGACAAGCAATTACGCTCATGAGATTACTGTCAATGGCTTCCAATGGTCATGGCAGTTTGGTTATCCAGAAGCTGGTCCAAAAGCAGTGGTTACTGGAACACCGGCGCAGCCACCGACTTTAGTAGTTCCGATCGGCGAGAAAGTTCGCTACACGATTGAATCTAACGATGTTGTTCATGGCTTCTGGATTCCAGCATTCATGATCCAGATGCAGAACTTGCCAGGCGTAACAAATAGCCTTGAATTCACCGCCAATAAATTAGGCACCTATCCAGGCCGATGCAACATTCTCTGCGGACGAAATCACTCACAGATGCTCTTTACGGTAAAGGTTGTAACCGTTGCCGAATATAAGGCTTATCTCGAAACTCTGAAGGCGAGCACAGCATGACCACTTATGCAGAACGTCCAACGATCAATCCAACTGAGGCTGCGCCATCAAACAAAGGGAAAAACTTTGTAAAGTGGATTACCTCAACTGATCATAAGACGATCGGCTATATGTATTTAATGGCCACCTTCGGTTGGTTCTTAGTTGGTGGGCTACTGGCGCTCTTTCTGCGCGCCGAACTAACTCGCCCAGGCATGCAGTTCTTGAGCAACGAGCAGTACAACCAGATCTTCACTATGCACGGCACGATCATGTTGTTGATGTTTGCAACTCCATTGTTCGTTGGCTTTGCCAATGTGATTATGCCTTTGCAAATTGGCGCAGCCGATGTTGCTTTCCCTCGCCTAAACATGCTCTCCTTCTGGCTCTTCATGTTCGGAAGCATTACTGCGGTCGCGGGATTCTTAACTCCAGGTGGCGCAGCCTCATTTGGATGGACTGCTTATGCCCCGCTTGCTAACTCTTCGTATTCACCAGGAATTGGTGGAGACCTTTGGGTGATTGGTCTTGCTGTTTCTGGTCTCGGAACAATTCTCGGCGGCGTTAACTTCATTACAACTATCTTCACAATGCGCGCACCGGGTATGACGATGTTTCGTATGTCGATCTTCTCTTGGAACGTGCTCTTAACTTCTATCTTGGTATTGCTCGCTTTCCCTCCACTAGCAGCTGCCTTGTTAGCGCTCGAATCTGATCGCCTCTTTGGCACTCATATCTTTGATCCAGCCAACGGTGGTGCGATGCTGTGGCAACACTTGTTCTGGTTCTTCGGGCACCCTGAGGTTTATATCTTGGCCCTTCCATTCTTCGGAATCGCAACTGAAATTTTGCCGGTCTTTAGCCGCAAGCCAATCTTTGGTTATAAAGGTTTGATCGCAGCAACAATCGCAATCTCAGCGCTCTCTGTTGCGGTATGGGCCCACCATATGTTCGCCAGCGGTCAGGTACTTCTGCCGTTCTTCTCCTTTATGACATTTTTGATTGGTGTTCCAACTGGCGTTAAATTCTTTAACTGGATCGGCACCATGTGGCGCGGCCACGTAACTTTCGAGACACCAATGCTCTGGGTTATGGGCTTCCTAGTTACCTTCTTATTCGGTGGAATCACCGGAATCATCCTGGCTTCACCACCGATGGACTTTGCAGTCTCTGCTTCTTACTTTGTTGTAGCTCACTTCCACTACGTTCTCTTCGGAACTGTGGTCTTTGCTATGTTCGCCGGTTTCTACTTCTGGTGGCCAAAGATGACAGGTCGCATGCTCAATGAACGCCTAGGAAAGATTCACTTCTGGACGCTCTTCTTCGGCTTCCACACAACATTCTTAATTCAACACTGGCTCGGCATCAAGGGTTTCCCACGTCGCTACTCTGATTATTTAGCAACCGATGGCTTCACTGGAATGAATATGATCTCGACAGTTGGATCTGCACTTCTTGCGCTGTCGATGATCCCATTCTTTGTAAACGTCTGGATCACCCGTAAGTCTCCGCTGGTTAATTGCGATGATCCTTGGGGCTATGGCTCATCTCTTGAGTGGGCGACATCTTGCCCACCTCCTCGCCATAACTTCTTGACGATGCCACGTATTCGCTCAGAGCGTCCGGCATTTGATCTGCACCATCCACACGTTAAAACGGAAGGCCATTAACAATGAAAACTAATTGGCAGCTCTTTGGTGGGCTAAGCGTTTTCTATGTATTGATGGCGATCGTTTACTACTACGTCGGCGGTGAAGCAGTTGGCATCACCGGAATGATTTTGGCTGCCTGCTTGGCGGGCATGGTCGGTTTCTATGTATGGTTTACTCAAAAACGTATCGGACAACTTCTTCCGGAAGATCGCCCAACTGCAGAGATCGCAGATGGCGCAGGCGAACTCGGTTTCTATAGCCCTCATTCATGGTGGCCGCTGCCTGTTGCAGCAAGTTCAATGGCGCTAGGCTTATCGCTACTTATTGGTTGGTGGCTAACTCTTATCTCACTAGGTGCGCTAGTTATCAGCATCATTGGTTTCGTAACCGAGTATGAGAAGCCACTTGCTGATAACGCATCACATTAACGATTGATTCCGGAAAGGCAAATAATGGATAAAGTTCGCGCCGAAATTCTTGATACCGGCTCAGATCTAGCAACTTCTGCTCGAATTGATATCAGCGCTCCAGCGCAACAAATCTTTGACTTAATCGCCGACCCACGGTGCCACCAACTATTTGACGGTTCTGGCACGGTTCAGGGGAGTATCTCCGGGCCTATCCGGCTTCATCTTGGCGCGAAGTTCGGCATGGCGATGAAGATTCGCTTGCCCTATCGCATCACCAACACTGTGGTTGCTTTTGAAGAAGGCCGCAAGATCTCTTGGTGCCATTTGATGAAGTGGACCTGGAGTTACGAGCTAGAAGAGTTAGCCAATGGCGCAACAAGGGTCACTGAGACCTTTGATGCGCGCGAGATACCGTTCTTTGCTAAGAGATGGCTGAAGTTAACTGGGGGGATGGCGCGTAACCCAAAGTGGATTGCTAAGAGTTTGGTCCGTTTAAAGGCGATCTGCGAAAGTAATTAAGCTTTAACTAACGAAATTAGTGGTTCTCGATCTGCTTTAAATCTTCAGCGGTCACCTTCGGAACAGCTACTGCGTGAGCCTTGCTCATGCGCGCACGTAACTTATTCTTAAGAGCCTTTGGACGACGCACTCCGCTGGCATCGTGTTCTTCAAGGGCCAACGCTGGAATCTGCTCATGCTGAGTAAGGAGCCAAGCCTTTTCAGCCGAGATTGGCTCGTGAACTTCAACAAACTCACCATGCGGCATCATTACCAAACGTCCGGTCTCGCGGCCGTGGAGAACAAGTTCGCGGTCAGCGCGCTGCAATGAAAGGCAGATGCGCTTGGTGATTACGAAGGCAAGTGGCGGAAGTACAAAGATGCCGATTCGCGAGAACCACATGATCTGGTTGATCGTTAGATCAAAGGTAATTGCGATGATGTCGTTACCGCCGTTGATAAGTGCAACCAACATAAAGGTAATTGACATTACGCCGAGGGCTGTGCGGTTTGGCGCATTGCGTGGACGATCGAGGAGGTGATGTTCGCGCTTATCACCAGTCATCCAACTTTCGATAAATGGATAGAGCGCCATTCCGGTAAACAAGATTCCCGGAACAATCAACGCCGGAATCAAAATGTTCCAAGAGATTGTGTAGCCGAAGATGTAGCTCTCAAGTGGGGGAGCCATACGCACTAGGCCATCGAGCCAGCCCATATACCAATCGGGCTGTGAGCCTGCGGTTACTTGTCCAGGCGTATAAGGGCCAAATAACCAGACTGGGTTAATTGATGCAACTGCGCCAAGGAATGCTGTAACACCGAAGACGATGAAGAAGAATCCGCCAGCCTTCGCCATATAAACAGGAAGAAGTGGATAGCCAACAACGTTCTTCTCAGTGCGACCTGGACCAGGATATTGAGTGTGCTTCTGGTACCAGACCAACATTAAGTGGACTGTAATCAGCGCGAGGAATGCGCCAGGCAGAAGTAGAACGTGAACGGTATAGATACGCGGAATAAATGCTTCGCCCGGGAAGGCGCCACCGAATGCAAAGAATGCAAGGTATGAACCAACCACCGGCAAGGCTTGAATAATCGCTTCGGCGATACGGATACCTGTTCCTGAAAGTAGATCATCAGGAAGTGAATATCCTAGGAAGCCTTCAACAATTCCAAGAGTAAGAAGACCAACGCCGATGATCCAGTTAAATTCGCGCGGCTTGCGGAATGCACCTGTGAAGTAAACGCGCATTAAGTGAACAACCATGCCGGCGATAAAGATCAACGCTGACCAGTGATGGATCTGGCGCATTAACAGACCGCCGCGAACCTCAAATGAGATATCCAAAGTTGATGCGTAAGCAGCCGACATTTCCACGCCTTGCAGCGGTTCGTAGACGCCATCATAAATAACTTCACGCTGTGATGGATCAAACCAGAATGTTAGGTAAGTTCCAGAAAGAAGCAAAATGATAAATGAGTAGAGAACAATCTCGCCAAGGAGGAATGACCAATGATCTGGGAAGACTTTAGTTAAATTCTTCTTCATCCATTTGGCAGCGCCAGTTCTTTCATCAACGTAATTCGCTACGCTGCCTGCGATTCTTTCACGTGCTGTCATGATGAGCGCTCCCAGAAGCTAGGTCCGACCGGTTCGTTAAATGGATTCTGTGCGACCAAGTATCCCTCGGAATCTACGGTTATCGCGAGTTGAGGCAGCGGGCGAGCAGATGGTCCGAAGATCACCTTGGCAGCGCGCGTTACATCGAAGGTCGACTGGTGGCAAGGGCAGAGCAGGTGCTTCGTTTGCTGTTCGTACAAGGCAACGGCGCATCCCATATGTGAGCAAATCTTTGAGAAGGCGATGATGCCTTCGTGGGTCCAGGAAAGTCGCTCTGCATCTAGATTAAATTCTTCAGGGCGAAGACGAATCAACAAGACTGCATCTTTTGCGATATCAGAAAGCTTGCGGTGTGCTCCGGGTGCTACTTCTGGAAGAGTCTGAGCAACTGCGCCAACTTCGAGATCTTCTGGGCGGATTGGTCGATCGCCGGGATCTGTAACTAGGCGAGTTCCCTTCTTCCATGAAGTCTTTTCAAGTGAATCACCAGGAAGTGGGCCAAGATCTCCCAAAAGAATTAACGGAGAAAGACCAACTAGTCCGAGTGAAAGGCCAAGAGTTCGCTTAATCAGTGAGCGACGACCTAAACCTGCTGCTGCGGCGCCATCTTTTGCCGCCTTTACAAATTCAGCGCGATCTTCATCTGGTGAACGAAATTCATGGCGTTGAATAACTACTTCTTCATCAGGCATCAAAGTCTTAGCCCAGTGGATAGCACCCATTCCGATAAAGAAGAGCGATGCTGCCATTCCGAGACCTAGGAATAGTTGATGAGCATTTGTGTTACCTAAAACTGGAAAGAAGATAAAAGAATCTTCAGGGATAAAAAGATAAGCGGCGATTAAGAGAACTGTTCCGGCAGCAGATAGCAGAAAGAGGATCGCTACCTGGCGTTCGGCTTTCTTTGCCGCCTTTGGATCGGTGTCAGCGCGGCGATGAACGTGCGCCGGTAAACCCGGATCTTTTATAGCTTCGATTTCATTCGACATATTTACTTATCTCGCCTTCATCGCTAGCCAGACTGCAACACCTACAAGCAGTCCGAGTCCAAGAGTCCAAGCCAATAAACCTTCTGTAACTGGACCAACGCGACCTAGCGCTGCGCCACCCAACTGCGGTTCGGCTTCTACAGCTTTAATCCATTTAATCATCGAGAGTTTTTCTTCAGGAGTAATTGTTTTATCTGAGAAGACGGGCATTGATTGCGGACCGGTAATCATCGCTTCGTAGATATGGCGTGGTGTAACGCCCATAACTGTCGGCGCATATTTTCCGCGCGTTAACGCTCCACCTTGTCCAGCAAAGTTATGGCACATCGCACAGTTTGTGCGAAATAGTTCTCCACCTTCGGCAAGTGATCCATCACGTTCATAGTTAAGTAGTTCTTCACCTGGAATTTCTGGACCAGGAGCAAGGGATGCAACATAAGCTGCTAACGCTTCTACTTCACGTTCGTCATAAAGTGGAGCCTTGCGCATCGCCTGCTGGCTCATATCTGCCATTGGCATACGTCCTGTAGCAACTTGGAAATCTACAGAAGCGGCACCTACGCCAATTAGCGATGGCGCGATAGCGGCGCCTTCTGCGTTAAGTCCGTGACAAGAAGAACAACCCTTAAGGAAGATCTGCTTTCCTTCTTGAATCAGAGCGCTTCTTTCAGCGGCGGTGATTGGCCCGTTTGTTGCTGCACCTGCTACCGAAAATGTAGTGCCAATCGAAAGGAGCGCAAGAACTAGAAGAATTGGTGCTACGGCGCGGTGTCTACGAAAACGTGAGAGGCGTTTCAAGTTATCTTCCATTTCTTTCGATTGTTTTCATGGCTACTTAATCAAGTAAATTGCAGCGAAGAGTGCGATCCAAACAACATCCACAAAGTGCCAGTAGTAAGAGGCGACGATCGCGGTTGTTGCTTGGTTATGTGTGAAGCGACGCGCCTTTGCGACGCGAATCATTACGATCAAAAATGCAATCAACCCGCCGGTTACGTGCAAACCGTGGAAGCCTGTTGCTAGGTAAAAGACAGATGTGTAGGCGTTAGTTGAGAGAGCCAAACCTTCTTGTGTGAGGTGGGCATACTCGTAAACCTGACCTGCGATAAAGAATGCACCCATAAGGAAGGTCAAAGAGAACCATTCGCGCATTCCCCAAGATTTAACGTTGAGAAGAGAACCGTTGCGCTTAGCTTGGAATCGTTCAGCTGCAAATACACCGAACTGACAGGTCACTGAAGAGAGAACCAAAATCGTTGTGTTAAATGCAGCGAACGGAATATTTAATACCTTCGTCGACTCAAGCCAGATTTCTGGACCTTGCACTGCGCGAGTGGTGAAGTACATTGCAAAGAGCGCTGCAAAGAACATCAACTCACTTGAGAGCCATACGATCGTTCCGACCGCGACCATATTGGGGCGGTTAATGTTGTGATGGGTCGCAGTTGATGTGCTGGTCATGGGGCAAGTATCCCTGAAACTGGGCTCACCCACCTAGTTCTAGGCCGAGTTCTGACACTCAAAATGGCCCACTTTTTGGTGAAACGGGTCACGCATTTCCACCCTAAAACTGGCTGGGAATTCTCGCCGCTTTGATTAGACTTCTCACCATGAGTTCTCCTCAAAAGCCGATCATCGTTGTGTATTCCGATGATTCGGCGGTGCGCCAGTCAATCGTTGCCGCTTTGGGAAAGAAAGTTGCCAGCGATCTGCCAGAACATCAGATTGAAGAATTCGCCACCGGACCCGCACTTCGTTCATATATAGATCGCAAGAGCGTTTCGGGAAATCTTCGCGCTGATCTATTCATCTTGGATGGAGAAGCAGTACCTGAAGGCGGCATGGGAATAGCCCGCCAGTTGAAGGATGAAGTTTTTAATTGCCCGCCGGTTCTTCTGATCACCGGACGACGTGAAGATGCTTGGCTGGCCGCTTGGTCTCGCGCCGAAGCTAGCGTGATACATCCGATCGATCCATTTACCTTGGCAAATACAGTTGCAAACTTAATGCGCACTCGCGCAGTTGCTACTGCTTAGTTCTATAACGAAGGCAATCTACAGATGAGCTCACTTGACTGGGCAGGTGTAATCACAAAACTCGAGAACGGTCTTGACCTTCAACCAGCAGAGGCGCAATCTGTGATGCGCGAAGTTTTAGAAGATCGCGCCGATAAGGAAAATCTAAAAAACTTTCTGATCGCCCTGAAGAATAAAGGTGAAACCCCCGAAGAAGTTGGGGCGCTTGTTGCTCAGATGTATCAATTTTGCGCACCAATAACCATAAACGAACGCGCTGTAGATACTGTCGGCACTGGTGGCGACGGTGCCCACACGATCAATATTTCAACTACTGCAGCGATCATCGCGGCAGCGGCGGGTTCACGCGTTGTTAAGCATGGCAATCGTGCGGCATCTTCAAAATCTGGCGCTGGAGATCTTCTTGAAGCCCTCGGTGTTGCAATTAATTTAGATGGCGCAAAGGTGGCACAAACGGTTTCAGAACTCGGAATCGGTTTCTGCTTCGCCCCGATCTTTCATCCAGCGATGCGCTTTGCAGCACCCGCTCGTAAAGAGTTAGCAACCGCTACGGTTTTTAACATTCTTGGCCCACTTGCTAATCCGGCAAAGCCGAAGGCGGCGGCAATCGGTGTCGCCAATGATCGAATGCATTTAGTGATGGCTCAGGTACTTGCAGAACGTGGAGTAGAAGGCTTCGTCTTCCGCGGAGATGATGGCTTAGATGAGATCACCTTGGCTACAACCACATCGGTTCTGACAATTGGTAGTGGTGAGATTTCTAGCGATCGCATCGATGCGAAAGATTTCTCATTAGCCAACGCGCCGATTTCGGCTCTGGTCGGGGGAGATGCCCAGGAAAATGCGCGGATTACCAAAGCGATCTTTGCTGGTGAACGCGGTGCGCCAAGAGATGCAGTTTTACTCAACGCCGCCGCCGCAATAGCTGCATTCGATGGAGAGTTTGAACTATCACTTCATGAGCGTCTAAGTAAGTCGCTTGAGAAAGCGACAGAGAGCATTGATTCCGGAAAAGCAAATTCTTTGCTGGATAAGTGGATTCTGCTCAGTAACAAGTTAGCTGCAAATTAATCTAGGGCTTTACGTTCGCGCTTTCGTTTGAAGGTAGTTAGGTCTCCTAAAGTTGAAACGCCAAAAGTTCCGAGCCGCTCAAAGATTCCATGCATAACATCAACGGTTGCACGGGCATCATCTAAGGCCCGGTGGTTAGGTTCGATCGATGCTCCAAAGAATTCGGCTAACGTCGATAGTTTGCAATCTTGAACTTCATCGCGGCCTAAGGCAGATCTGGCGATTCTTACTGTGTCTACGATTACAAACTCAGGCCAGATTGATTGTGTTTCAATCGCCGCAGATTTGAGAAAACCAATATCGAATGGAGCGTTGTGCGCGACCAAAACCGTCTCGAGATGGGAACCTAGAAATTCAAAGAATGTAGGAAGAATCTCGGTAATTGTCGGAGCATCGAAGAGCATCGAATCTGTGATGCCAGTTAGCGTGGTTATAAATTCTGGAAGTGCGTGACCGGGATTTACAAAACTTTGGAACTCACCGATGATCTCGCCGCCTCGAACTTTTAGTGCACCAATCTCGGTAATTGCAGCGCCGGTAGAGGGGGCCGCCCCTGAGGTTTCCAGGTCGAGAACAACAAATGTGGTTTCTGCAAGAGAGAGCGCATGTACCGACATGAATGTAAGGCTAATCCATAGCCCTGACAGTGAGATCTCGCTACGCTTTAGAAATGGCAGTTATTGGAGCTCCCGCGGGTTTGCTTAACGATTGGTCGGCAGTTGGCAGCGGAAAGAATAAAGACATTGGCGTTTTATTGATCCATGGATTCACTGGCTCTCCCGCCTCTATGCGTCCTTGGGCAGAGTATTTAAGTCAAAGAGGATTTACCGTCAGAGTTCCACTTTTGCCTGGTCATGGAACAAAACCGGAAGATTTAAATGAAGTTAAATGGGAGCAATGGCCGGCCAAGGCTGAAGATGAGTTAAACGAACTTTACAAAACATGCACGAAAGTATTTATCTGCGGATTATCCATGGGGGGAGCAGTTACATTAAATGTTGCCTCTCGAAATTCTCAAAAGCTAAGCGGGATAGTTCTAGTAAACCCAATGTCCCATCTGCGATTTGTCAGCCCCGAGTTGGCCTTTGCAGTTTCAAGAATAAAGAAGTTTCTTAAATCAGTTGGCAATGATATTAAACGCCCGGGCGTCACAGAGTGGGGATACGACGCTAATCCGACCGTTGGAGTTTACGAGTTATTGAAGATGCTTAGAGCCACGAGAGCGTTATTGCCAAAGGTAACCGTGCCAATGCAGCTCTTTCACAGCGTTGATGATCACACCCTGCCAGTATCAAATACCGAAATAATCATGAAGGGCGTCGGTTCGAAAATTAAGCAAAGAATTGAGTTGACCAATAGTTATCACGTTGCGACGATCGATTACGATGCCGAGATCATCTACGAAAACTCCAGAATCTTTTTTGAGACGCACGCAGCGGATTGATATCAAATGACGAGTAAAGGTAGTTTCGAAGCATCTTTAGCCAAGATTGCTGATCTTGATAAATCTGGCTATCAACTCAACTCCGTTCTAGCCGTCGCAGAAG
>JBIIRS010000013.1:0-14236 GCA_044341425.1 Candidatus Planktophila sp.
CTACAAAATTCAGACCCAATCTTTAGATTCAGCCGAACAAGCGATCGCGCAGAGCCGTACTCGCTTAGATTCAGCATTTGAAAGACTTGCCAATCTTCATAAGAGCGTAAATGAAAACTTAAATGCAGATAACTCGGTGATTGATACTGGTCCAAAGAAGGTCATCAGTCAGCGAACTAAACCGGCGCTTGCTGCACCGGCTAAGAAATCTGCACCTAAAAAGAGCGCTGCTAAGAAAAAACCTGCCAAGCGTCGGTAATTAATATGGCTACCAAACGCGGTATCCAGTACATCCCTGCAATTGATGGTCTGCGCGCTGTCGCAGTAATTGCGGTAATGCTCTATCACCTCGGTATCGAATGGATACCAGGCGGATTTCTTGGAGTAGATCTCTTCTTTGTGATCTCAGGTTATGTAATTACTCGCTTACTTCTTGATTCAATTCAACAACGCGGCGGATTAGATCTGCGTGATTTTTACATGGCGCGAATTCGCCGATTGCTGCCGCCTCTTTTATTCATGTTGATCGTGACCTCAATTGTGGTTGGGCTATGGGCGCCAGATACAACTAAGAAATTCTTAACCGATGCCCCTTTCTCGATCTTCGGAGGCATGAACTGGTGGCTGGTCTTTAACGAGCAGGATTACTTTGAAAGTAGCGGGCGGCCACCACTTCTTCAACATACGTGGTCACTGGCAGTTGAGGCCCAGTTCTACTTAATCTGGCCGCTGATTCTGCTCTTAGTGCTTCGCTTCTTCGGCAAGAAACTGATTTCCATTGCAGCACTTGTAATTGCAATGACTTCAGGAATCGTTTTGATGCTGGTCTCTTTCCAATTAGATGCATCAAATACTTCAAAGGTAAGCCATATCTACTTTGGTACCGATACCCATAGCATCGGCCTCTTCTTGGGTGCAGCACTTGCAGTTAGTTGGATCCCCCAAAATTTCCGTCCTGAAGTTAGCCGCAGAGCGCAAGATTTCATAGACGGCATTGGGGTCTTTGGTTTTGTTGGAATTTTGGCCACTTTCTTACTTATAGAAGAATCAAATCCCGCCCTTTACCGAATCGCTTTTCCATTAGCCGGAATCTTTGGCACTGCAATTCTGATTTCAATTGTGCATCCAGCCTCTCGCTTTGCACCTCTCTTGCGCAATCGCGTTCTGCTTTGGATTGGTGAGCGCTCATATGCAATTTACTTATGGCACTGGGTAATCTTTCAAATCTCACGCCCACAAGTTGATCTAGATGGAGAAGATTGGGCGCTTTTTACTCTACGAATCCTGGTAGTGCTCGCCTTATCTGATATTTCATTACGTTTAGTAGAGCTACCTATTAGGAGCGGCGCCGTTGCTTATTGGTTTAAGGGAATGAAATACCGGACCGTCGATGTACGGCGTAGACAAGTACTTGGAGTTTGGATCGCCTCTTCATTTATTCTCTTACTCGCTACAACAGTTTCACTCAACGCGGTAACCGAAATTGATCAGAAAAATCGAGAGCTGCAGCAATCGCTGACAAGTGCTAGCCAGCCAATAACAACTCCAGTTGATACAACCGAACCTGGTTTATGGGTGACTGGGGATTCGGTAATTCTGGGGATTCGTTCTGAGATTGAAGATAGATACCCAATTGCGCTTATTAATGCTCGAGTTGGTCGCCAAGCGACAGAGCTCCTAGAAGTGATGAAAGTTGATGGTCAAAAAGTTTTAGACTCTCCAGTCATCTTCAACTTGGGAAATAACAACACCTTGACGCGCGAACAAGTTATCGCGATCTTTGAGACCATTAAATCTGCTCCAAAAGCGATTGTTGTAAATACGGCAGTTCCAAGGCCTTGGAAAGAGGCCAATAACGCGCTAATTAGTGAAGTCGCAGCCAACTATTCAAATGTCTCGGTAATCCCTTGGGATCAAATATCACAAGGTCGCACCGAATACTTCGCTCCCGATGGTGTCCATTTACTTCCAGCCGGTGTTAGCGCCTACGTTGCTGCTATCGAAAGTAAACTTTAAAGGTAAGTACAAAGAAATAACCCCCACCAAATTGGTGAGGGTTATTTACTTAACCTGATTTAATCGAATTTATTATTCGAACTGACCTGCAAATCCAAATGCCTTTGCAGTTGCAATCTGTCCATCTGAGTAAACAGATGAGACGCGGAATGATGTTGATCCATCCATTGAACCCTTTGTGAATTCAATTGATAGTTGATCTGCTGGAAGTGCGCCCGATTCTTTCCATTCGCCCATTCCTGAACGAACTTCAAACTTGTAACCAGTTAGCCCAGCAGTTGCTGCTGGCGCCTTCCATGTAATAACCATTACCGACTTAGAAGAATCTTTCCAGTTTCCAATGAAACGACCTGGCGCTTCAACTGCAGCGACTGGTTCACCTGTTGCAGCTGGCTCAGTTGCTTCTGGGGTTGCCTCTTCAGACATCTCTGGCGCTGCTGATTCAGTAGCGGTAGCAGATGCTGATGCAACTGGCGCTGGGCCATCGTTATCAGAATCTGGTTGTGAGATCACAATAATTGCCAAAAGCGCGATACCGATCATTGCTGCGATTAGAACGCGAGGTGAAGTTGGCTGTTTTGGCGCTGCACTTGGCTTAGCTGCTGGCGCTGGCTTTGCAATTGGAGTTGTAGATACGTTTACAGCAGATGGACGCTTTACGCCGCCAACTGGAACTGGAGGAATTACTAAATTATTTGCAGAAGATGACTTCTTCGCAGCAGATTTCTTAACCGCACTCTTCTTACGTGCTGGAGCCTTCTTCGCAGTCTTCTTTACAACCTTCTTAGCTGCGGCCTTCTTCTTTGCCGGTGCTTTCTTGGTTGCCTTCTTTACAACTTTCTTTGCGGCGGCTTTCTTCTTTGCGGGCGCCTTCTTCGCTGCCTTCTTTACAACTTTTTTAGCTGCGGCCTTCTTCTTAGCCGGTGCTTTCTTCTTAACTGCCACGATGTGACTCCTTCGAAAATTGGAAACGATCAGGGTTTGAACTAACTCGTATAGGCCAAGTTTAGCCTAGGGAGTTGAGCAAAGTGATGACATGAGGTGCGATAGCGCGGAGTGATTTTCCGCGATGGCTAATCGAATCCTTGGCCTCTGCGCTCATTTGTGCGCTGGAAATTGCATAACCATCAGGGCGAAATATCGGATCGTAGCCAAATCCCTGATCCCCGATTGGCTCACGCAGAATCCAGCCTTCGAACTTTCCTTCCTCTACATGGGTTCGCCCATCTGGCAAGGCAAGGGCTGCAACACAAATGAAGTGTGCACTTCGCTTTTCATCTGGCACATCAGCTAGAGAGTTTAAAACTTTTGCAGTGTTTGCTTTGTCATCTCCATGAGTTCCGGCCCAACGCGCAGAATAAATCCCAGGATCGCCATTTAAATAATCTACACAAAGCCCACTGTCATCAGCAATTGCCGGAATTCCAGATGCTTCACACATCTCGCGCGCTTTTAATAAAGCATTTTCTTCAAAGGTTGAACCGGTTTCATCAACATCGTGAAGGTTAGGAAACTGATCAAGGCCAACCAATTGAATCTGCCCTGCAGCAATATCTTCCAAGATGCGATGAAACTCTTGGATCTTGCCTTTATTGCGCGTAGCCAGAAGTAATTTATGGGGAGTTTGGTTAGAACTCACTTGAATAAATTCACTTTGCTAAGGCAGCTTTCTGTATCTCACCTAGTTCTACACAGCCAGCGACTGCTAGGTCAAGGAGTGAATCAAGTAAGTTGCGATCAAATGGCACACCTTCTGCAGTTCCTTGCACTTCAATGAAGCGTCCATCGCCACTGCAGACAACGTTCATATCGGTATCTGCACGAACATCTTCTTCGTAGCACAGATCGAGCATTGGAACGCCATCAATAATTCCGACAGAGACAGCGGCAACGGAATCGCTTAACGGTTTGGAATCTGCCTTGATATGGCCTTGTGCCTTCGCCCAAGAAATTGCATCGGCAAGTGCAACATAAGCACCTGTAATTGCAGCGGTACGTGTCCCTCCATCTGCTTGCAGAACATCGCAGTCAATAACAATTGTGTTTTCGCCAAGTTCTTTCATATCTACAATCGCACGAAGAGAGCGACCTACTAGGCGAGAAATTTCTTGAGTACGTCCGCCGAGCTTGCCCTTAACGCTTTCACGATCAGAACGAGTATGAGTTGCACGTGGCAACATCGCATATTCCGAAGTTACCCAACCCTTTCCGGAATCCTTTAACCAACGTGGAACGCCTGGAGTAAATGAGGCGACGCAGAGAACTCGAGTCTTTCCGAATTCAACCAGCACAGAACCTTCGGCATGATCTAACCACTTGCGAGTAATTTTAATTTCGCGAAGTTGGTCATTACTTCTTCCGTCGTTGCGTGCCATTTTTTCCCTATCCTCTTAATTTAGTTACTAACTGATTTATTAACTGAGTTTTGAGATGTGCTGAACAGAACCCACTTCAGGTCCCAGGAATCGACGAGCAAGAACTTCAAATGCAGCTGAATCCCCCGTTGCCAAGAAACGATGTGTTGCCGGTGTCGAAGAAGGCGCGCGTAGTAATGAGTTTTCAACCAGAGTTCTATAGAGATCTTTTGCGGTCTCTTCGGCGCTAGATACAAGTGAGACGTTATTGCCCATTACATAGGAAATTACGCCTGTTAAAAGTGGGTAGTGAGTACAACCTAATACCAGGGTGTCAACATCAGCATCCATAACTGGCTTTAAGTAATCACGTGCGACTTTGGTAATTGATTCGCCAGAAGTTTCTCCGCGTTCTACAAATTCCACAAACAACGGGCAGGCAATCGAAGTTATCTCTAGCTGCGGAGCGGCTGCAAATGCATCTAGGTAAGCCTTTGAATCAATAGTTGCACGTGTACCAATTACACCGATGCGACCAGTTCGACTTGCCGCAACTGCACGACGTACGGCAGGTTGAATAACTTCAATAACTGGAATTGAGTAACGCTCGCGCGCGTCGCGCAACATCGCAGCGCTTGCAGTGTTGCAGGCAATTACCAAAGCTTTTACGCCTTGCTCAACTAAGTAGTCGAGAGTTTCCAGTGCAAAGGTGCGAACCTCAGCCAGCGGTCTTGGACCATATGGACCGCGCGCGGTATCGCCGACATAAAGCGTAGATTCATTTGGAAGTTGGTCGAGAATTGCACGTGCGACGGTTAAACCGCCGACTCCTGAATCGAATATTCCGATTGGTGCATCGCTCACAGGGCAAGACTACCGCCTAACACCTTAAGCCCAGAGCGTGCCGTCAAGCCCTTCGGTTGCTTCTTCAATCTCTGAACCGTAAATACCTGTTGAAAGATATTTCCAGCCCGCATCGCAGACGATAAATGCAATATCTGCATCACGTCCTGCAGCAAGGGCTTCATTAGCCATTGCGATCGCCGCATGCAAAATTGCACCAGTTGAAATACCGGCGAAAATTCCTTCGACTTCCAATAGCTCGCGCACGCGCCGAACTGAATCTTCTGCACCTACTGAAAAGCGACGAGTCAGAACAGATGCGTCATATAACTCTGGAACAAAGCCTTCATCTATATTTCTTAGCCCATAAACAACTTCACCGTAACGAGGTTCTGCCGCGATGATTTGCACATCGGGGTTCTTCTTGCGTAGATAGCGACCTGCGCCCATCAAAGTTCCAGTTGTTCCGAGTCCTGCCACAAAGTGAGTAATAGTTGGTAGATCTTTAAATATCTCCGGACCAGTGCCTTCGTAATGCGCCTTGGTGTTTGCTGGGTTTCCGTATTGATAGAGAAAAACCCATTCTGGATTTTGTGCAGCCAACTCTTTAGCAACGCGCACTGCCTCGTTAGAACCTCCGGCAGCGGGAGATGAAATTATCTTTGCGCCCCACATCTCAAGGAGTTGGCGACGTTCTGGACTCGTGTTCTCTGGCATTACGCAAATTAATTTATAGCCACGAACCTTTGCCGCCATCGCGAGTGAGATTCCGGTGTTACCGCTAGTTGGCTCCAAAATTGTCGCGCCAGGTTTTAACTGGCCGCTCTTTTCAGCTTCGTTAATCATCGAGATCGCTGTTCGATCTTTAATCGATCCAGTTGGATTGCGATCTTCCATCTTCGCCCAGAGTCGAACATTTGGCGCAGGAGAAAGTCGAGGTAGACCGATTAGCGGAGTATTTCCTACCGATGCTTCAAGTGATTCGTAACGCGACAATTCAACCGCCAGCGACAGCAGGAAGAATTGTTACTGAATCACCATCTTTAACTGGCGCCTCTAAACTTCCGAGAAAGCGCACATCTTCATCATTTACATAAATATTAATAAAGCGGCGGAGCGCACCGTTTTCAAGGAGGCGATCACCAATTCCTGGGTATTGCGCATCGAGATCTGAGATAACCGCGCTAAGCGTTGCGCCAGTTGCAGTTACCGCTTTTTGATCTTTAGTAAAGGGGCGAAGAATTGTTGGGATGCGTACATCGATGCTCATGTACTTATTATGGCCAAGTTTTGCGCTAATCGGTAATTGAAACTTCTTCCTCGGTCACAACTCCATCAATAATTCGAAAAGAACGAAATTCAATTGCAGGTGCAATCTCTTTGCGACTAGAGACCAAGACGTAATGCGCTCCTGGCTCACCGGCATAAGCGATATCCGTGCGGGATGGAAAGGCTTCGGTCTCGGTGTGCGAGTGATAAATGACGACAATTTCCTCATCGTTATCGTCAACCTCGCGATAGAGCGCCAATAAATCTTTGGGATCAAATTCGTAGAAAGTTGGCGAGTGCGCCGCATTAATCATCGGCTTCAAACGTTCTGGCGAGCCCTTGCCAATTGGCCCAAGAATTACGCCACAGCATTCATCTGGGTATTCTGCGCGAGATTGCTCAACTATCGCATCGACGAAAGCTCTAGAAATAGTTAGTGACATAAGAGTCGTATCCTAACTCTCATCCATAAGCGCTGCGAGTAAACCTTCTTGCAACCAACCGAGCCACCCATAAACAATGTAGACGCCACGAAGTGGATCATCGGGTGCCAAAAGTTCTAACTCATCGCTAGTGCGTTCTTGAACATTTAAGCGAACACCGAGCGCTAAACGCATATCGTTAACTGCGCCAAGCCACGCATTAGCGCTATCGTGATCGAGATCTACCGTTCCATCTTTAGCGCTCTTTAAATACATTCGCATCGCCATAGCGTGGGCCTGCTTCTTATTGCGAAGCGTTGATTCGGTATATCTACGAAACTCTGCGGAATCTACTTGATCTTGATAAGCATTTGGCAAGAGGCGATGTAGCACTTCATCTTCTGGTGGCGCATCGTGAGAAGTAATTCCGACCATTGCAGCGAGTGGATCTTCATGTCCATGGTCTACGCGCTCGGCAAGTAGTTCAATGATTTGTTCGGCTAAGTTAATTAAAATCTCGCGTTCATTCTCGGCAAATTCAGCGACATATGAATTACTGCCGTGGCGTTTAAAACCTTCGGATGTCATAGCGCCTGGTCTCCGCGTTGCAACGTTGCCCAGAGCCCATATTCATGAAGGCGAGCCACATCGTGCTCCATCTCTTCGCGACTTCCCGTTGAAACAATCGCTTTGCCTTCAGTATGAACTTTCATCATTAACTCGTGGGCTTTCTCTTTCGAGAAACCAAAGAGCTCCATCAAAACGTAAGTTACATAGGTCATGAGATTTACTGGGTCATCCCAAACGATGGTTACCCAAGGTGTATCGCCAGAGAAGATTGCGCGAATCTGCTCTTCGATTTGAGTATCTGTCTTAACCATCACCGGATAATGATAGAGAACTCTGGAGCAGCTACCTGACGCCAAAGTTGATCGCCTTCAACAATTATTTGATAACGCGCCACCTGCCGCGGGTCTTTCTCTATGGCAAAGGCAAAGACGCCTTGTTCATTGGTGGTTGCGATCGCAACCTTCTTCCAAGCACCGGCGCTAAATTTCATTAGCGAAATTTGAGCGCCAGCACTTCGTGGGCGAACTACCCCACTGATTGCAAATGAAGAATTGGCTTTTACGGTGCCTGGCGCTGAAATAGAAATTGTGCGATCAATCAATATTGAGATCTCATTACTCAAAGATTCAGCGCGCTCCCATGTGCCATCAGTTGCAATACGAATGGAGGTTGCCTTGCCTAAGAGAATTGGCGTTGTAAATCTTCCATCTACGCCAGTGACTGCGGTTCCAAGTACGCGCCAAGTCGCATCGTTTGCGCTCTTGCCTTCAATTCGAAGTGGAAGGTTGGCAGCCGGTGACTTATCTTCTAAATTCAATTGCGCAGATATCGAAACTGAATTTCCATAAAGCGCCGCAGTCTTATCTACCGTCAAGGCGCTAACAACCTTTACTGGTGAGATGCCAAGTGCAGTCTGGCGAATTGCTTCCATCGCAAGTGGTTCTTCCATGCCCAAGGTCCAAGCGGTAACGCCACCTAATTTATATTTAGCAACTAGTTCGCTTCTTAACTTATAACTCTGTGCGTTCTGATACCAAGCGGTGCGGGTTGCGGTACAAATTGTGGAGCGACCATCTGCAGTAGTTCCTTCATATGACTTTGTGTAAGTAAATGTTGCTTCGCCAAATTTGGCATCGAAAACCGGGGTTACTTGGTAACTTGCGGCAAGAGATGCAGCATCACGCATCACAAAAGTTGCAGCTTTTGCGCCGACTTTTATTGCATTTGCAAAAGGCGCAGGACATACGCCTTCTACTTTGGTTACCCAGTCACGACCATAACCTGCTAGACCAAGATAAACCTTTGATGCCGGCATAATCGATGCTGCATAGGCAACAGTTTTCTCAGTCCAAGCAAGCGGTCCGATAGGACCTACCTTAGAAACTGAATAGTCATAAGTCATGATTCTTAAACGATCAATAAATGGAGCGATCTGCGGCCAGGCATAGACCGTATAACCCTTCTGTCTTTCAGCAGGGTTAAAGTTGTACGGGGTTGAAACTGAAAGCAATTTATTATCTGCGCGTAACAAGGCAGATAGTTCTTTAACTAAAGCAACCCAACCTGGTGCGGTTTTCGCCCACGTCGAATTTCCATCAACAAATGCAAAGCCTTCAAAATCTAAATCTATGCCGTCGAAGTTATTTACCATTACGTAGCTATGTAGCGTCTTCGCAACCTGGGTTCTGCTCGTTGGATTGGCAAGTAAATTGGATAGAACTAATTTCTCTGTTCCATCGGTAATTGTTGGAATGATCAGAAACCCAGCTGCGCGCATCGCCGCCAGCGGCGTTGCAATTGGAATACTTGGATTTCCTCTTACATATAAATCGCTAACAAAGGCTTCTTTGGTTTTACCGTTAAATTTTAAGGTGTACCAAAATGGCATTACCTCTTTAATTAAATCAGCGTTATTGAGCGCAGCCGGTAGCGAGGTCTTCATGGAGTAGTAAGGAATCCACCCCGTCAATATCTTGCGAGGTTGGTTAGCGCTATGCGCTTGCGGTGAAAAAACAACGCTTAGAGCGAATACAACGGCTAATAATTTACTTGTCAGATGATTTGCGCGGGAGGCCGTCATAGATTTCTTTACAGACTGGACAGACTGGATACTTTTCGGGATCGCGCGACGGGATCCACTTCTTGCCGCAGAGCGCTCGTACCGCTTTACCGGTAACCGCTGATTCGACGATCTTTTCCTTCTTTACATAGTGCGCAAAGCGATCGTGGCCCCCATCATCTTCTTGAAGATCGGGACGGGTAAGCAGATCAGTATCGCCCTCTAATTCAGGAGAGTTCTTACGGAAAATACCCATGTCCGAAAGGATAGTGGCAGCAGGTAGAATTTGAAGATGAAGGACTTGCTGCGCACGGCTGATTTATCGCGAGCTGATGTCGATTTGCTCCTCAATACTGCAGCAGATTTCGCAAAGAACCCACTCCGTTCTCAGGATTGTCTAACCAACAAAACAGTTGCGATTTATATGACAAAGCCTTCAACTCGTACCCGTCTTTCATCGGAGACCGCAGTTGCCCACCTTGGTGGAACTCCAATATTTATTCGCGGAGATGAGCTGCAATTAGGGCGCGGTGAAACGATCGCTGATACCGCAAAGATAATTAGCGGATATTGCGATGCTTTGATTATCAGAACCTTTGCGCAATCCGATGTCGATGAACTCGGAGCAAACGCTTCAATTCCTGTAATTAATGCGTTAACTGATGACGATCATCCAACGCAGTTGCTTGCCGACTGGTTAACGATCCGCGAAACATTTGGAAGCGATATAAAGGGTAGAAAATTTGTTTACCTAGGCGATGGAAACAATATGTCCCATGCCTGGTTAACAATGGGCGCAATTATGGGCGCACATGTTGTTGCAGCAACTCCCGATGGAAAATGGGCGCCAAGTGCTGATGTAGTTGCACAAGCGAAAAAGATCGCTGAAAAAACTGGTGCAAAGATTGAAGTAACCAACGATCCCGAAGCAGCATCTAAGGGCGCAAGCGTTTTATATACCGATGTATGGATGTCTATGGGAGATCCCGAGGCCGAGCGCACAGAGAAAATGAAAGTGCTCGCACCATTTGCCGTTACAGATAATTTGATGGCGTTAACTGAAAAAGATTCCATCTTCATGCACTGCTTGCCAGCACATCGCGGTGAAGAGGTAGCAGCCTCTGTGATTGATGGCCCGAAGTCGGTCATTTGGCGCGAGGCCTATCACCGCCGCACAACTATTCAAGCCTTGCTCTATCACCTCACCCGCGGAGAACTCGCAGGTAATTAGATCAGCAAGTATGGTTTGTCCATGCGTGTAGCCGTCCCATTAGAAGTTAAAGCTGGAGAAAAGCGCGTAGCGCTAGTTCCTGACATCATCAATAAGTTAACTCGCCTCGGATATGAAGTTGTTATCCAATCGGGCGCAGGAGATAACTCGCAGGGTACTGATGCTGCATATGCCGCAGCAGGTGCCTCTGTAGTTAAGGGCGATGTCCTTGCCGGAGCAGATGTTGTTCTCTCCGTTCAGCCGCTTACACCAGCACAGATGGCAACGCTAAAGAGTGGTGCAATCACAATTTCATTCCTATCTACTGTCACCGCGGTAGATTCAATTGACGCTGCAATCAAAGCCGGCGTAACCGCATTTTCACTCGAATTAGTTCCACGTATCTCACGCGCCCAATCGATGGATGCACTTACCTCACAGGCGTTGTGCGCTGGATATCGCGCAGTTCTTGTTGGCGCAGAGATGTCACCACGATTCTTCCCGCTCTTGATGACTGCAGCCGGAACCGTTACACCTGCTCAAGTATTAGTACTCGGTGCAGGCGTTGCTGGTCTACAAGCGATTGCAACTGCCCGTCGTTTGGGCGCGGTTGTTTCTGCGTACGATGTTCGACCATCTTCAGCTGATGAAGTTAAATCAATGGGTGCAACATTTATCCAACTCGAATTGGAATCGCTGGAAGGCGCCGGCGGTTATGCGCGCGAGATGACTGAAGAACGCGCTGCAAAACAACGCGAACTCCTAACTCCATACATCGCAAAGTCACATGTTGTTATTACAACTGCTGCTGTTCCTGGTCGCACTGCGCCTCGCTTGATGACGCAAGCGATGATCGATGCCATGGAGCCTGGCACAGTGATTGTTGATTTAGCTGCCGAAACTGGTGGAAACGTTGAAGGCTCAAAGCCTGGCGAAGTAGTTGTTACAAGTGGCGGAGTTCGGATCTGGGGCGGTAAAGATGTACCAAGCCAATTGCCATTCCACGCATCGAGTTTGTATTCACGAAATGTCGTTAACTTGTTAACTTTGATGACGACTGGAACTAAAGATGGCGCACCAGTTGCGTTAAATCTTGATTTTGCAGACGAAATCATCAGCGCATCGGCGGTTACTCATAGTGGCCAGCGACGCGACCCAAGTGCAGGAGGAGCCAAGTAATGGATGCAATGGCGATCGTCTCAATCTTCGTACTCGCAGTATTTGTGGGATTTGAAGTTGTTTCAAAGGTTTCCTCAACACTTCACACACCTCTTATGTCAGGTGCTAACGCGATTCACGGCGTTATCTTGGTCGGTGCGATCATCGTCGCCGATCACAGCAAAACAACGCTCGAACTATCTCTTTCTGTAGTCGCAATAATTCTTGCAACTATCAACATGATCGGCGGCTTTGTCGTTACAGATCGCATGCTCGAAATGTTTAAAGGAAATAAGAAGGGAGCAGATAAATGAACCGCACTATGTATGACTTAATCGGTCTCGCCGCTGGCGTCTGCTTCATCCTTGCTCTCAAAGGTTTAGCTCACCCAAAGACTGCCCGTCGCGGAAATCTAATCGGTGCACTTGGTGCAACGATTGCAACCTTGGTTGTCTTTGCCTATAACGCACCACTTAATAACCTTGGTTGGATCATCGGTGCAATCGCAGTTGGTTCGCTAATTGGTGTGCCGGCAGCGCGCAGAGTTCAGATGACTCAGATGCCACAACTGGTTGCGCTATTTAACGGAGTTGGTGGCGGTGCCGCAGCACTTGTTGCAATTGTGGAATATCTCGCCCTTGGCGATGGCGCTTCAACTGCAGTCGTTATCTTTACTGTCTTCACCGTAGTAGTTGGTTGCGTCTCTTTCAGCGGTTCGATCATCACCTTCTTGAAGTTGCAAGAGTTGATGACAACTCGCCCAGTTGTATTCCCTGGTGGAAGATTTGTTATTGCCGCAACTTTGGCTTCAGTTCTAGGCGTTTCAGGTTGGGTTGTCGTTGAACTCGGCACGACCCCGCTATTGGTTTTAGCTGCACTTTCGCTGCTATTCGGTGTTCTCTTCGTGCTTCCAGTTGGTGGCGCAGATGTGCCGATCGTTATCTCGCTACTGAACGCCTTTACTGGTCTGACAGTTGCAGCAAGCGGATACGTTCTTGATTCAACTCTTCTGATCATTGCAGGAACGCTCGTTGGTGCATCCGGAACAATCTTGACGCGCTTGATGGCCGATGCGATGGGACGTTCGCTATTTGGAACTCTCTTCGGTGCATTTACTGCAAAGCCGCAAGATGCATCTGCTGCTGGCGAAGAACGTCCAGTACGTTCTGGTTCACCAGATGACGTAGCTATTCTCCTTAACTACGCACGTCGCGTGGTTATCGTTCCTGGTTTCGGTCTAGCTGTTGCACAAGCACAGCACACCGTGCGCGAACTCGCTGATTTGATGATCTCTAAGGGCATCGATGTTGCCTACGGAATCCACCCAGTTGCAGGTCGTATGCCAGGACATATGAACGTACTTCTCGCTGAAGCAAATGTTCCTTACGATCAACTTGCTGAAATGGATGAAGTAAACCCAACCTTCGGTCAGACAGATGTTGCAATTGTTATCGGTGCAAATGACGTCGTTAACCCTGCAGCGCAGACAACGCCAGGTTGCCCAATTTACGGAATGCCAATTTTGGAAGTTTCTAACGCTGCAAATGTTATTTTCTTGAAGCGTTCTATGCGTCCAGGCTTTGCCGGAATCGAAAACGAACTTCTTTATGATCCAAAGACGATGTTGCTCTTTGGTGATGCGAAGGCTTCGCTAACTAAAGTTGTTAGCGCTCTAAAGGCTCTGTAAAACTTAACCAACCATCTCGGAGTCGCGCACTTTAGATTGATCGTGCGTGCACTTCGAGCTTGCTGGTAGATCGTTGCAAGGGTCGCATAGCAGAATAAGCTCGTGACATGTCTTGGTGCGACAATTGCGGAATATCTTGCTTGGTCCTTGGCAGATCTCGCACTCACCGATGACCTTGGTTTTGGTTGAGAAATCGATCGCCATACGTGAATCAAATGTATAGAGCGAGCCTTCCCATAGTCCATCATCTGCAAACTTCTCGCCGTATTTAACGATGCCACCATCAATTTGGTAGACCTCTTTAAATCCACGGTTCTTCATGACAACTGACAAGATTTCGCAGCGGATTCCGCCGGTGCAATATGTAACAACTGGCTTTTCCTTCAAGTGATCGTACTTTCCGCTTTCGATTTCGCGGACAAAGTCACGTGAAGTATCAACATCAGGAACGATCGCATTTTTAAACTTACCGATCTTGGCTTCAAATTGATTGCGACCGTCGAAGAAGACAACGTCATCGCCACGTTCTTTAACTAGCTCGTGAACTTGTTCTGGACGAAGATGCTGACCGCCGCCGACAACGCCCTTTTCATCAACTTTAATTTCATCTGGGTTATCGAAGGCAACAAGTTCTTTCTTAACTGCGAC
>JBIIRS010000170.1:0-4152 GCA_044341425.1 Candidatus Planktophila sp.
CCAACAATTATCGCCGCAATCCATAACCCTATAAAGATAACGCTGATGATCGCCATTGATGGAACTGCGAAGCTATATGCAGCCATTGCGATCTGCAGAAGTGAACCGAAGATCCAGCCTGAGCGCTTCTTGAGAAGACGAATTGCGTAGATCATTAAAAACATAACTACTGCGCCATAAATTAAAGTTGCTGAATTGCTCTCATCTTTTGCGAGCAGCATTGCAAAACCCATGACTAAGAACTCCATAGCAAGAACTGCAGATCCAAGTACTCGCATTACTTGTCTTCCTCAATCGAAGCCTTTGCATATTTCTTCCGCACCGCAGTACGCGCTTCGCCAACTGTGACCACTGAACCAGTTATCAATATCGCTAGAGACTCATCGCTTAACGGACGCACTGAATCCTTAATCGCTTTTTCAATTGCATCAGCCAGAGTTGGTTGCGCAAATACTCGATCGGCGCCAAATACTTGAGTTGCTAGCGCTTCTAAATCGCTAACCGGCATTGAACGTGCTGCTGAGTTGGTCGTCACAATTATCTGGTTCATGATGGGCTCTAGCGCTTGCAAAATTCCGAGGGCATCTTTATCGGCCATCAGCGCCACAATTCCGGTGACATCATCGAAGGTGAATTCGTTCTGGATCGTTTCTGCAATCGCCTTGGCTCCGTGTGGATTATGAGCAGCGTCCAAGATAATTGTTGGATCGCGATGAATAATCTCGCAGCGCCCAGGTGAGGTCACATTCGCAAAGCCTGCTCTTACTGCATCGATATCTAAATCTTGCTCGCCAAAGAAGGCCTCAACGGCGATCAGAGCTGCTGCTGCGTTTGAGGCTTGGTGCTTACCGTGGAGAGGTAAGAAAATATCATCGTAATGTCCACGTAAACCTGTAATTGAGATCAACTGGCCACCAACGGCAATCGCACGAGAATCAATTGAATACTCGAGGCCTTCACGTGCAACATCTGCACCGACTTCAGCGGCTCTGCGAAGTAGCTCTACCGCTGCTTCTGGCTCTTGTTGTGCCAAGACTACGAAGCCTTGTTCCTTGATAATTCCCGCTTTAGTTGTCGCAATTTCTGCAATTGTGTTTCCGAGGTACTCCATATGATCAAGACCGATCGGCATAATCACCGATACATCGGCATCCACAACATTTGTGGCATCCCACTGCCCGCCCATTCCGACTTCAATTACGCCTACATCAATCGGGTGCTCGGCAAAAGCGGCAAAGGCCAGCGCGGTAATCGCTTCGAAGAATGAGATTGGATTATCAAATTTGGTATCCATTAAATCTAGGTAAGGGCTGATGTCGTTAAAGGAGAAGATCATCTCTTTAGCATCAATCGGTTGGCCGTTGATGCAGATACGTTCGAGGTAACTTTCTAGATGCGGGCTCGTGAAACGACCGGTGCGCAGACCCATCTCAAATAGAAGCGAATCAACCATGCGCGAGGTTGTGGTCTTGCCGTTGGTGCCACCGATATGAATAGTTGGATAGGTAAGTTGTGGCGAACCGAGCATGTCAACGAGCGCTGAAATTCTTTCAAGAGTGGGCGCAATGCGATTTTCTGGCCAGCGCGCAAGCAACGCTTTTTCGATCGCGTCTATACGCGCTTGGTCATCAGGATTTATATTATTCATAATTTATCTGCAATTTACTTTAGCGCAGCGAGAGCAGCGGTAATACGTTCAATATCTGCAGTTGTCTTACCCAAGCGCTCTTTGATCTCGACAACAACCTCAGCCGGAGCCTTCGCCATAAAGCCAGCATTTCCTAATTTAACTTCGGCGGTCTGAAGATCTTTCTTAGCGGCAGCTAAATCTTTCTCTAATCGTGCGCGCTCAGCCACAATATCGATAGAGCCAGTTAGATCGAGTTCGATCTTGATGCCACCAATTTCTAGAGATGCCGATGGAGTGAAATCTTTATCTTCGAGTTTTAATAAGAAGCGCAGGGCGCTGGAATATTCGAGCACATCAACTGAACCAGAGAAGCGACCCGGCACTTTCTGCGAAGGCTTAAGCCCTTGATCATTGCGGAAGCGACGAACTTCAGTGACAACCTCTTGCAGAGTTGAAATTAACTTCTCTGACTTCTTATCTATATGCGAGCTATCTGCCTTTGGCCATTGCGCAACAACAAGGGATTCTCCCCCAGTAAGCGTGCACCAGAGTTCTTCAGTAATAAAGGGCATAACTGGATGTAAGGCGCGCATAAGTTGATCAAGAACATGGCCCAGCACGCGCTGTGAATTTGCCTTGTTATCAGAGGCGAAAGTTTCTTTGGAAAGCTCTAAATACCAATCGCAGAGATCATCCCACGCGAAGTGATAGAGAGTTTCGCAAGCGCGAGCAAATTCGTATCCTTCAAGGAGGGCATCTACATCGCGCAGAGTTTCGCTAAGGCGAGACAAGATCCAGCGATCAATTGCATTTAAATCAGATGTTGCAGGGAGTGCGCCATTTACATTGGCACCGTTCATCATCGCAAAGCGAGTTGCATTCCAAAGCTTGGTAGCAAAGTTGCGAGATCCACCAATCCAATCTTCAGCCAAAGCTTGATCTGTGCCTGGGTTAGCACCGCGCGCTAAGGTAAAGCGCAGCGCATCTGCGCCGTACTTATCCATAAACTCAATTGGATCAATTACATTTCCGCGGCTCTTCGACATCTTCTTGCCAAATTGATCGCGCACTAGACCGTGCAACATGATCGTTTTAAATGGTGCAACGCCATCCATTGCAAAGGTGGACATCATCATCATGCGAACTACCCAGAAGAACAAGATGTCATAGCCGGTTACAAGAACGCTTGTTGGATAAAACTTTGCAAGGTCGGCTGATTTCTCTGGCCAGCCAAAGGTAGAAAATGCCCACTGTCCTGATGAGAACCAGGTATCTAAAACATCTGGATCCTGTGTCCAACCTGCAGGTGCAGTTTGGTCGGGACCAACAACTTCTACTTCACCATTTGGTCCATACCAAACTGGGATGCGATGGCCCCACCAAAGTTGGCGAGAGATACACCAGTCGTGCATGTTATCTACCCACTCAAAATATCTAGGTGCCAGCGCTTCTGGTTCGATCTTTACTTCACCGTTGCGCACAGCATCAGCGGATGCTTTAGCAAGAGGTGCAACCTTTACAAACCACTGCTTTGAAAGTCTTGGTTCAACAGTTGTATCGCAACGTGAGCAATGCCCAACTGCGTGAATATAGGGACGCTTTTCGGCGACAACGCGCCCCATTTCTTTTAGTTTTGCAACAACTGCAACGCGGGCATCGAAGCGATCCATACCGTCAAATTCGGTACCAGTTCCAGCCATTACGCCGTGTTCGTTCATGATTACAACGAATGGAACGTTGTGACGTACTGCCATTTCAAAGTCATTTGGATCGTGGGCTGCAGTTACCTTCACAGCACCGGTTCCGAAATCCATTTCCACGAGTTCGTCAGCGATGATCGGAATCATGCGGTCGACAAGAGGAAGCAAAACTTCAGTACCGATCATATGTTTATAGCGTGGGTCATCTGGGTGAACTGCTACTGCTCCATCACCAAGCATCGTTTCAGCGCGCGTAGTTGCGACAACGATCGATTGTTCACCTTCACCGTAACGGATCTGTACAAACTCGCCAGCATCATCTTGGTGATCAACTTCGATATCTGAAAGCGCTGTTAGACAACGCGGACACCAGTTAATGATTCTTTCAGCACGATAGATGAGTCCGGCATCGTGCATTTTTTTAAAGATCGATACAACAGCCTTGGACATACCTTCATCCATTGTGAAACGCTCGCGCGACCAGTCGACGCTAACGCCCAGGCGCTTCATCTGATCGAGAATTGCTCCACCGGATTCGGCTTTCCATTCCCAAACTTTCTTAACAAATGCTTCGCGTCCTAAGTCGTGGCGAGAAAGCCCCTGGGCGCCCAACTGTTTTTCAACAACGTTCTGTGTTGCAATACCTGCGTGATCCATTCCGGGTAACCAGAGAACTTCGTAACCCTTCATGCGCTTCATGCGAGATAAACAATCTTGCAGAGTCTGATCTAGCGCGTGACCAATATGTAGAACACCTGTCACATTTGGTGGTGGGAGAACTATTGTGAACGCCTCTTTAGAAGATGTGGCATCGGCAGTGAA
>JBIIRS010000105.1:0-4144 GCA_044341425.1 Candidatus Planktophila sp.
CACCACCTGAGAGAGTTCCGGCCATTTGCTTTCGTCGTTCCTTCAAACGTGGAAAGAGTTCGTACATCTCATCTTGTGCGGCTGCTACATCTACTTTGAATTTACGGCGGCGAAATAGCGATCCCATGGAGATATTTTCTTCAACTGTTAACTCAGAGATAACGGCATGTCCTTCTGGAACATGGGCGATGCCATCGCGCACGATATCTTCAGCGCGCATTCCCAGCAGAGATTTGCCACGCCAGGTGATTGAGCCTGCTGTTGCGTGTTCAAGTCCAGAGATGGTGCGCAGCAAAGTGCTCTTGCCAGCACCGTTGGCGCCAATAACTGTTGTTATCTTCGACTCTTGCGCAGTAAATGAGATGTCATCAAGGGCAACTACTGAACCAAATTTAGTTACTAGGTTTTTAACTTCAAGCATTGGTGGCTCCTAACTGATCGTTGCCACTCTGATTTGAAGTGCCTAGGTAGGCGGCAAGAACTGCAGGATCGCGCTTTACTGTGTCAAAGGAACCGCTGGCGATAACTTTTCCGAAATTCAATACATAGACCTGATCTGAAATAGCACCGATAAAGTCGACGTGGTGCTCGACGATAATGATTGCGCAGCGTTGTTTCAACTGCTTAAGCAGATCTGCAAATTTATCAATATCGTCTTGGCCAAGTCCCGCTGCTGGTTCATCAAGTAACAAGATCTTTGGTTCAGAGACTAGGGCTCTTGCAATGGATACGCGCTTTGTTTCGGGATACGTTAATTCAGATGGCGTCTTATCTGCTAAATCCAGCGCTCCTGCCCAGGCCAGCGCATCTACAGCTTTGGCGCGAAGTTTGCGTTCTGATTTTGCTGAAAGCCCAAAGAGATCCTTTAGGAAATTGCTCTCGCTCTTCTTATCAGCACCCATCATGACATTTTCAATAACGCTTAGACCGCTAAATAAACCAACGCCTTGCAGTGTTCGACTTATCTCAAAATCTGCGAGCTCGTAACTATTTGGCCAATCAACTTTTTTGCCATGGATTGAAATCTCACCAGATGTTGGCGTAACTAATCCAGAGATGCAATTAAATAGAGTTGTCTTGCCGGCGCCATTTGGACCAATTAACCCAACGATCGAATTTGGAGCAACATCGATAAAGACATCATCGAGTGCTATGAGTCCACCAAAGTTGACCCGTAAATTTGCGATCGATAAGACGCTCATAGTTCGTAGATTCTAGGCACACGCGGGCCGATTCGTGTAACTATCTCGTAATTAATTGAGCCAGAGGCTGCGCCCCAATCATCTGCCGTGTATTCACCAGCGGCGCCTATTCCAAAAATTGTGACCCAATCCCCTGATTGCGCAGTTGAATCTGCCCCCAAATCAACAACAAACTGATCCATAGATACCCGCCCAATAATGGGTGATTTCTTTCTCAGAAAACTCACACCAGCGCTTTGAGCAATCCGTGGAATTCCATCGGCATATCCCATGGCAACTACACCAAGTTTTGTGGCTGACTTTGTAACTGCCGTTGCACCGTAACCAACTGGGCTACCCGCCGGAACATCTTTAACCAAATGCAATTTGGCGCGCAAAGTCATCGCAGGAATTAAGCCAAGCGCTTTAGATGTCCCGAGTGTTTTTACATCTGGACTAAGGCCATACATCGCAATTCCGGTACGTACCATGTCGAAGGTGGATGACTGATCATTTATGGTGGCCGCAGAATTTGAAAGATGGCGAATCAAATTTGGGTATCCAAAAGATTCAAGAGAGGCGACCATCTTTTTAAATCGATTCAATTGACTTAAATTTTGTGGCTGCCCAGGTTCATCTGCGCGAGCAAAGTGGGAGAAGATTCCAATAATTTCAACTCCGTGAAGGTGAAGCGCATCGATCTTGGGCCATTCATCCAAGAATCCTCCGCGAGTCATTCCGGTATCAACTTCCAAATGAACGCGTGGTCGTTTGGCACTTTTAACTGCGCTGACTTCATCGAGCGCTTTTAGCGATGAAACCGCTAAATCAATATCGTTATCTACCGCACTTTTAAAATCAGATCCTGGTGGAACTAACCATGCCAAGATCGGGGCGGATATTCCTGCCGCGCGAAGTGCGATCGCTTCTTCAAGTAGCGCCACACCTAACCAAGTAGCTCCGCCATCAAGTGCTGCTTTGGCTACTGGCACGAGTCCGTGTCCATAAGCATCAGCTTTCACAACCGCCATCAAGTCAACGCCAGCTTTGGTCTTTAACGCTGCAACATTTGATTTGATTGCAGAGAGATTTACAACGACTTCTGCGCGGTTTGTCATCGCTCCACCACAACCATCGCCGATGCGATTCCAGCATCGTGAGAAAGCGAGAGATGAACACGCGCGCCATCTACAAGTTCTGCGATCTGGCCACGAAATAGAAAATCAGGTTTGCCGCTCTCGTGGTTTATAACTTCGGCTTCATGCCAGGAAAGTCCATGACCTGCGTTTAGAGCTTTTGCCAAAGCCTCTTTAGCGGCGAATCGAGCAGCCAGTGAATGAATTGGTTTTGATTGCTCTGCAGGAGTAAATAACTTTTCGCGAAGCGATGGGGTGCGTTCGAGCGTTTGCGTAAACCGCGCGATATCTACGACATCAATACCAATCCCATCAATCATGGGGTTGAGTCTAATTGGCGTTACGAGAGTTGGCTATTAGATGGGTAGTAGCGATCTACGGCGATCACCAAAACCAATAAAGCTCCGCCGATAAATAAACCGCCGAGCAAATCCGAGAACCAATGAGTGTCGCGAACTAGCGAGACTATACAAACAGTCAAACTAATTGCTGCAACACCGGCGCTTGCCAGACGACCGCGATAGCGATCTACATGGGCATAGCGATAAATCAAATATGCGAGAACGCCCCAAGTAAGAAGTGCATTTGAGGCATGGCCACTTGGGTAAGACATCCCACCGAAGTGAAGTAAATCGATACCCACCTTAGGCTTAGTTCTTCCTAAGCCAAATTTAAAGAGCCCGACTACGACGTTAAGGCTGATTAACGAAAGGATCGCTAGATTAAGTGGGCGCCAAGTTTTAAATCTTCGCGCAATATAGAAGGCAGCTATCAGCAATGCTGTAGCCGTTACGCCCCTAAGCCCAAGATCATCTAAACGTCGAATTATAAAACCGCTTACGCCACGAAATTCTGGGCGTTCTAAATCATGGAGCCACTTATCTATTTCAATAAGCGGGCCGTTAATAATTACTTGTTGAGTGATTAAAAGAAAGCCAGCAAAAAGTGTGGCAGACCAGCGCACAGCGCGCACCATCTGGGCGCGACGCATATCGAGTACTTCTTGCATATTTATTCGACCGTTACTGATTTAGCTAAATTGCGAGGCTGATCTACATCGTTACCGCGCGCAATCGCCATTTCGTAGGCAAAGACTTGAAGTGGAACGGTAGCCAAGATTGGTTGGAAAAGAGGTGAGCACGCTGGGATACGAATGATGTGTTCTGCGCCGATAACTTCCGCGCCTTCATGTGCGATAACTATTACCCGTGCACCACGCGCCTTAACTTCTTGGATATTGCTCAGCATCTTTTCATCTAGCGAATGATCGCTACCGGATGGCAGGATCGCAATGACTGGAGTTCCTTTTTCGGCATCAATCAGTGCGATAGAACCGTGCTTTAACTCTCCCCCAGCAAATCCTTCGGCGTGGATATAGGCGAGTTCCTTTAACTTCAGCGCACCTTCTAGAACAACTGGGTAACCAATGTTGCGCCCAATAAATAGAACAGTTTCAGATTTGGCAAAGCTACGGGTTAGCGCGCGAAGTGGTTCGACGGTTTCGAGGATCTGTTCGATCTTGCCCGGTAGTTCGAGCATCTCGTTGTACAGATCGTGAACCTGCGCATCGCTTAAGGTGCCACGAACTTGCGCCAAGTGCAGACCTATTAAATCAACGGCAACGATCTGGGTTAATAAAGCTTTTGTTGAAGCAACAGCGATTTCTGGGCCAGCATGGGTGTAAAGAACGGCATCGGATTCGCGCGGGATAGTTGAACTATTTGTATTGCAGATAGCAAGCACACGAGCACCAGCTGCTTTGGCATGGCGGATCGCCATCAAGGTATCCATGGTTTCGCCAGATTGTGAAATGGCAACAACTAAAGT
>JBIIRS010000106.1:0-4134 GCA_044341425.1 Candidatus Planktophila sp.
TGTTAAACCGCCAACTGCCTCGTAATCAAGGTCTTTAGTTAGTTCGAGCATTACTTCACCGACGAGTGGAGCGGCAACATGATCGAGAGTTACACGACGAAGATCTACGTAGTAATCGGCTTCTTTTCCGGATGAAAGTATGACTTTTCCGTGAACAACGGCCTTGTTTTTGATCTCTTCTCGGAGAAGTTCGTGTGAGTTCATGGCACAACCTTACATTGTTCATCTGCGCCACATACTCTGCCTGCATGGATCTAAAGCGCCTTGAGACCGCACGCCTCTTTCATCGTTTTGGATTCGGTCCGCGCCCTGGTGAGTTTGAAGCCGCGCTTAAGAACGGGGTTGAGAAAACTCGCTCTGAACTTCTTGCAAAATCAAAGAATGAAATCACTGTTGCTCCTCCAGTATTAATTGATTTAGGAAAACGCCCCGAACCTAATAGCCCAGATATAACCGAGTTCTCGAAAAGTATGCGAGCACAAACCATCTCTCTATCCAAGTGGTGGCTAGATCAAATGGTTGCGTCGGAAAATCAACTCCATGAAAAGATGGTCTGGTTCTGGCATGGACATTGGGCAACGTCGATTGGAAAAGTAAATTACGCGCTGCCTATGTATAACCAGAATTTAACATTTAGAAAATATGCGTTGGGAAATTTCAGCGACTTTGCATCTGCGATGTTCTTTGATGGCGCTCTCCAAGTTTGGTTAGATGGTGGTGAAAATACTTTAAAGGCGCCGAATGAAAATCTGTCGCGCGAGATGATGGAGCTTTTTATTCTTGGGGTTAATCGTTACTCTGAAATGGATGTGCGCGAGTTAGCCCGTGCATTCACTGGTTATCAGATCCCTCGCAGCACTGGTGAAGTTGTTTCAGTTCCGCGGCGCAGAGACACAGGTGCTGTTACCGTCTTAGGCAAAACCGGCGTAATGTCTCCTGAAGAAGTAATTAAACACTTGGTAGCACAGCCAGATTGTGCAAAGTTTATAAACGAGCGAATTTGGTACAGATTTATCTCATCTAGCACGCCATTATCTGAGAGCAATCCTTCGATTGCAGCATTCGCCAATCGAGATATTTCAGCCCTTATTAAGTCGATGGTCGAAAGTAAAGCTCTCGCAAACCCTGAATATTCCCTGGTTAAATCACCAGTTGAATGGTTTATCGCTGTCTGCCGCGCATTCAATTTAACGCCATCCCAGATGAACTCACAGAATAAGATAAATGGTTATTTTGATAAATTGTCACAGATTCCATTTTCTCCTCCTAATGTAGGTGGTTGGCCAACTGACGAGGCTTGGCTAAGTTCAGCAAGTGCACAATTTCGCCTAGCTTTTGCAACCTGGATCGCATCTCAAATCGATACTTCGCAGTTAACAACCTTTGTGCCTGAAAAGAGATCTGCATACCTGGCAGATTTATTAGGAGTTGTTGAGTGGTCTTCGCGAACAGCGTTGGCGCTTCGAGAAGTTCGTAATAATCCCGAACGTTTAATTACCTTGGCAATCTGTAGTCCAGAATATGTGGTGAGCGCATGATTGAAAAACCAATTTTCTCCCGCGAACAGCTGGGGATGACGCGCTTTACTCGTCGCCAATTTCTTAAATACTCCGGTGTATCTGCGGCAGCATCATCTGTCTTATCACTCGATGATGTTGCAAACGCCGCAATCACACGTCCATTGCCTTTAGGTACACCGATTCTTGTAGTCGTAACTCTCTACGGCGGCAATGATGGTTTAAATACCGTTATTCCATATAAAGATCCGGCTTACTTTGCCGCACGTCCCGATCTAACTTATGCACCAGAATCACTTCTGCCAATTGATAAAGATTTTGCATTTAATCCATCAATGACTGGGATTAAAGGCCTTTGGGATGAGAAGAAGGTTGCGATTGTGCGCGGTGTTGGTTATCCAAAACCTGATCGTTCACATTTCTCATCAATGGCTATTTGGCAGACCGGTTCTCCACAAGCCCATTTAAACACTGGTTGGTTGGGACGTTGGTTAGATAGTCAAAAAGTAGATCCGATGACTGCAATTAGTTTGGGAAGTGTTCTGCCTCCACTTTTAGCTGGAAAAATACAGAGCGGGTCAGCGTTACCGCTTGGTGGTTTGATAATTCCTTCTGGCCAATTTGCGAAAGCATGTCAGCGCTTAAGTGCGCCTTCGCAGAAAGATAGCCCGCTAATGGCTGCTGCTGCGACATCGATGCGCAATTTATTTAACGTCTCCGGAAGTATTACTCCAGTTCTTTCACAACCAGCTCCAATGTCTGATGATCTTCCAACAATTTCCGGTGGCAACGCTGGTGGAGATTCAAATCTGACGCAACAATTAAATCTAGTTGGTAAGTTAATTGCTGCAGGTGCGCCAACAAAAGTCTGGTCAGTTTCCCTCGGCGGCTTTGATACCCACGCAAATGAAGCAAATGCCCAAGCTTTACTGCTTGGCACTGTCTCATCCAGCATCACTAAGTTTTTAAGTCAGATGAAAGCATCTGGTCGTTCAAAAGATATTACCGTCATGGTCTATAGCGAATTTGGGCGACGTGTTAAGGCAAATGGTTCTGATGGAACCGACCATGGAAGCGCTGGCCCAATGTTCTTAATTGGAGATCGCGTGCAGGGTGGTTTCTATGGAGATCAACCTTCTCTTACAAAGTTAATTGATGGCGACTTAGCGGTGACTACCGATTTCCGCGATGTTTACTCAACAGTGATCGAGAAGGTCTTAGGAACGCCGGCGGAGAAGGTTTTAGGTAAATGGTCAGGGCGAGTAAACGCGATTAAAAGCGTTTAACGCTCTTCTTCGTAAACGATTACTTCGTTCTTCTTTCGCGCCGCAAGTCCTTTTGGTGGATTTTCTGTAAGCAGCGCATCAACCTCAATGCGAAGTTGTGCAACCTCAATTGCCATATTGGCCATTGCAGATTCAAGTTCGATGATCCGTTTAATACCTGCATGGTTAATGCCTTCGCCGGTTAAGCGCTGCACCATGCGCAGAGATGCAATATCCCGCAATGAATATCGACGATTGCGCCCAACTGTGCGGTTTGGTGAAACTAAACCTAAGCGATCGTATTGGCGAAGGGTTTGTGGGTGCAGACCTGAAAGTTCGGCAGCGACAGAGATGACGTATAAACCTGCTTCGTCATCCGGTTGTTGGTTATCTAAATTTTCTTTCTCGCTCATTGCAGCGCCTTTGTATTGAATTCTTTTCGTACATCATTTTCAGATGTTGCTTCTGCATATTTCTTTAGCGCCTCAAGTGCTTCACCCTCAACGCGTTGTGGAACCTGTACTTCAATAGTTACAAGTAAATCTCCAACTGTTGCACCCTTTGTGATTCCGCGACCTTTAACGCGCAAGACGCGACCATTAGAAGTTCCAGGTGCGATGCGCAAGGTGACTTCATCGCCAGTAAGTGTTGGAACTTTGATGTCTCCGCCAAGTGCTGCTTCAGTAAATGTAACTGGCACAGTTAACGCAATATTCTCGCCTTTGCGTGAAAAAATAGCGTGGGGCTTTACGTGTAGCAAGATAAAGAGATCTCCAGGACCTGCTTCACCGCTAGAGCCTTTACCTTTAACGCGAATCTTGGCGCCATCATTTACACCTGAAGGAACGCGCGCTGAAATAGTTTGTGAAGGGCCGCCATCTGCAGATAAGCGAAGTTCTAAAGTTGTACCGAATGCAGCTTCTTTAAAAGTAATGGTTGCTTCGGTTTGTAAATCCTGTCCTTTACGTGGGCCGCGACGACCACCGCCACCAAATAAGTTAGCGAAGATATCTTGAGGATTGCCGCCACCGAAGATGTCGGAGAAATCTCCGCCTTGGAAGTTCTGCCCACCTTGTGGTGCACGCATTCCACCGCGTACGAACATATCTCGCGCTTGATCGTATTCAGCGCGCTTCTTGCCATCCGACAAGATGTCATAAGCCTCAGAGACAGCTTTGAACTTCTCTTCCATTGCTGCGTCGCCCTTAGTTTTATCAGGGTGCAATTCGCGCGCTAAAGAACGGTATTTCTTCTTGATCTCATCGCCGCTGGCAGATTTGCCAACTCCGAGAATCTTGTAGAAATCCTTTTCGTAAAGGTCTTTAGCGGCCATGGAAAGTGGTTACTCCGCA
>JBIIRS010000014.1:0-14014 GCA_044341425.1 Candidatus Planktophila sp.
CAGAACGCTGGAAAACCAAGATCCGGGACCCATAACAATCCAATCTGCTTCACTAATTGCAGAAAGAGATTCTGGGCGGGCGGTTGGATTTTCAGGGAGTAGGCGCAGACTTTCCAAGCGACCTTTAGCCGTAGCAACTTGTACTTGTCCCTTAACAATAAAGCGACCTGTTGAATTAGTGAAAGTCGCTTCAATATCCAGCGGCTCAACAGACATTGGCAATACTCGCCCAATAACTTTTAGCAAAGAACCAACTCGATCTAACCCTGCGACTGGATCTTCACCCTTATTCCAGAGCGCTGCCAGAAGTAAGTTTCCAACGGCGTGTCCATCAAGTACGCCATCGCTTTCAAAACGATATTGCATGATCTCAGCCCAACTACGGCCCCATTCATCATCTGCACAGAGCGCAGCCAGAGCCATACGTAAATCACCAGGGGGATAAATTGAAAACTCTTCGCGCAGGCGACCACTTGAACCACCGTTATCCGCCACGGTAACAATCGCAGTTAAATCGGTAGTTATTTGGCGAAGCGCTGACAAAGTGGCTGCTAAACCATGGCCACCACCTAGCGCAACTACTCGCGGTTTGTAGCCACTCATTCACGACCTACATCGCGATGTGTCGCGTGAGCAGAAATTTCTATCTCTGATCTTTCCGAAGAGAGTTGCTTAGCAATTTCCTCAGAGATAGCCACGCTGCGATGTTTCCCACCAGTGCAGCCAATTGCAATCGTCACATACTTCTTACCTTCGCGAAGGTAACCAGGCATCATCTGGCGGATGACTCCGACATAACTCTTTACGAATTCTGAGACACCCTCACTGGTCAAAACTTTATTCGAGACTTCTTTGGTCAGACCCGTTAAAGGGCGAAGTTCCGGGATCCAGTGTGGATTTGGGATGAAGCGGCAATCTAAAACTAAATCTGAGTCGACGGGGATTCCATACTTGTAGCCAAAGGAAAGAACATTGATACGGATCGCATCCAACATTCCCGCTGAGAAGATTTCACCAATTCGTTTTTCTAGCTGGTGCACATTTAAATTTGAGGTATCTATAACGACATCTGCACCAGAGCGGAGTTCCTCTAACTTGGTACGTTCGCGTTCGATTCCATCAACGATCCGGTCTTTAGCTTGCAGAGGGTGTGGTCTGCGTGTTGATTCAAAGCGCTGCACCAGAGATTGATCTGTAGCGTCTAGAAAAAGTAAACGGTAAGAGATGCCCGAGTCTTTTAACTTTTGGAGTGAGTTGCTTAGCGCGTCAAAGAACTTTCCACCGCGCACATCCACGACAACTGCCAGGGATGCGATATCTGAACTCTTGGTTTGTACGGCTAGCTCGGGTAGTAAGGCAGGCGGCAAGTTATCAACTACATACCAGCCAAGATCTTCTAGGGCGTGGGCAACAGTTGAACGACCTGCACCTGACATTCCGGTTACAACAAGGAGTTCCTTCGTTGACATGGCTCTATTCTCCCTTGCGGCGCGCTCTTTGGCTACTTCGTAGCGGTTGTAATCTCGCCGGTTTGAGTATTAACAATCTCTGCGCCATCGCCTTGCGCTGATTTCTGGAGATACTCAAAGATGATCTCAGCGATTTTTTCCCCGATACCTGGCGTCATTGCGATTTCTGCCAGAGTTGCTTTGCGCAGTGCGGCAACTGAACCAAATTGCTCAAGGAGAGCAGCGCGACGAGCCTGGCCCATCTGTGGAATCTCATCCAAAATAGATTCCAACATCACCTTTGATCTACGGGAACGGTGGAAGGTAATTGCAAAGCGGTGGGCTTCATCGCGGATGCGTTGTAGCAAATACATTCCCTCACTGGTGCGCGGCAGAATTAGCGGGTCACTTTCACCGGGACGCCAGACTTCTTCTAAGCGCTTAGCCAGCCCACATAAAGCAACATCTGTAACGCCGAGTTCATCGAGTGCGCGCTGTGCGGCTGCAACTTGCGGCGCTCCACCATCTACAACAATTAGCTGCGGTGGGTATGAGAACTTACTTAACTTCCCGCCAATGGCCGCGACATCGCTCTCATCGACAGCGCGGTCATTTAGTAAACGCTTCATGCGGCGGGTGATGACTTGATGCATGGCGCGAGTGTCATCGGTTGCTTCCTTGGTATCGATTATGAAGCGGCGATACTCGCTCTTCTTAGCCATGCCATCTTCAAATACCACCATTGATGCCACAACTGATGTGCCAGAGATATTTGAGATGTCATAACATTCGATACGAAGTGGTGTGCGCTTTAGTTCTAACTGCTCTTCGATTTCTAGCAGCGCCTTACCGCTAACTGCGGCATCGGTCGCACGCTTACTTAAGAATTGAATTAATGCGTAGTGAGCATTGCGATCCACGGTCTGCAGTAGCTCGACCTTCTCGCCACGTTGTGGAACTTTTATCGAAACTTTTGCCCCACGAAGATTTGTGAGCCAAGCTTCCAACGCTGCTTGGTCAATCGGCTCACGATTTAGGTAAATCTCATTTGGGATATCCGTTGGTGCGCTCTGGCTATAAATAGAGAAGAAAAGTGAGGCGACTTGATCATCACCCTCAAGTGCTCGCTCTTGATCGACTATCCACGAGCGTGAACCCTTAATAGATCCTCGCCGTACCATAAAGATTGAACCAGCGGCGTGAAGACCTTCTTCGTGAATTGAAATGAAATCACCATCTAGGTCATCTGAGAGATTTCCTTGGGTGGAACGTTGTGCTTTCTCAAAGGATTCGATCTGATCGCGAATTCGCGCTGCGCGTTCAAACTCTTCGCGTTCAGATGCTAGATCCATCTCGCTGCGCAACTTAGGCAGGATATCTTCCATGCCTTTCTCCATAAAGGCATCGAGCTTGACTGCGATCTCGCGATGTTCTTCAGGTGTTACCCAGCCGACGCAAGGTGCGGCGCATTTACCGATATCCCCCAGTAAGCACTGGCGCTTGGTCCGCTTAGCCCGCGCGAAGTTTCCTTCAGAGCAAGATCGAACTGGAAAGACCTTGAGGATTACTTCATAAGTATTTCGGAGCGCCCACGCATTTGTATAAGGACCAAAGTATTTAAGTCCGGGGCGTTTCTCCTTGCGAGTAATGAAGATTCGCGGAAATTCATCTTGCATGGAAATTGCAAGGTATGGATAAGACTTATCGTCTTTGAACTGCACGTTATAAGTTGGTTGATATTGCTTGATCCATGAAAATTCCAGAGCTAGCGCTTCGAGTTCAGTAGCAACGATCGTCCAATCAACCCGCACTGCTTCATTTACCATTCGATGTGTCTTGCGCGCAAGATTTGAACCAAAGTAAGTCGTTAAGCGATTCTTTAAATTCTTCGCCTTGCCAACATAGATGACTTTATCTTTACCGTTATAGAAGCGATAAACCCCGGGATCTTCTGGGATCTCCTTTGGGCGATAACTAGCTGGATCAGCCATTTACTTAACGGCAGTCTTTTTCTTAGCCGGTGCGCGGTTGGTAGCAAGCATCTCGGCTAGGAAGTTACCTGTGTAACTCGCTTTAACTTTCGCAACATCTTCAGGTGTTCCTTCAGCAACAACCATGCCGCCCCGGAATCCACCTTCTGGGCCCATATCGATCACCCAGTCAGAGCATTTGATCACATCTAAGTTATGTTCAATCACAACAACGGTGTTACCTGAATCAACTAAACGACTAAGCACCCCAAGTAACTTGCTGACATCTTCGAAGTGCAGACCAGTGGTTGGTTCATCTAAAACATAAATTGTCCGACCAGTAGAGCGGCGTTGCAGCTCGGTAGCCAACTTAACGCGTTGCGCTTCGCCACCTGAAAGAGTTGGCGCCGACTGGCCTAAGCGAACATAACCAAGGCCAACGTCGCAGAGCGTCTTCAAATAGCGAGCGATAGTTGGAACTGACTCAAAGAAAGTATGCGCGATTTCAATTGGCATATCGAGAACTTCAGCGATCGTCTTGCCCTTGTAATGAACTTCCAAAGTTTCTCGGTTATATCGTGCGCCATGACAGACCTCGCATGGCACATAAACATCTGGCAAGAAGTTCATTTCGATGGTTATGGTGCCATCGCCCGAACAGTTCTCGCAGCGCCCGCCCTTTACGTTAAATGAGAAGCGGCCCTGTTGGTAACCACGCACCTTGGCTTCAGTCGTCTCTGCAAAGAGGGCGCGCACCTTGTCGAAGACACCGGTATAGGTTGCAGGGTTGGAACGCGGTGTGCGACCGATCGGTGATTGATCAACGTGAACGACCTTGTCGAGTTGATCTACACCCGTGACCGTGCGATGGCGACCTGGAACCAAGCGCGCTCCATTTAATTTGTTGGCAAGGGTTGTGTAGAGAATGTCATTAACGAGAGTTGATTTACCTGAACCACTTACACCTGTAACAGATACAAAAACTCCTAAAGGAATCTCAACTTCAACATCCTTTAAGTTGTTCTCTTTTGCGCCCTTAATAACCAATTTGCGTTTTGGATCGAGCGGGCGACGTTTGGCCGGAATAGCAATTGATTTGCGACCTGAGAGATATGCACCGGTAATTGACTCTTTAGATGCAATTAGCTCTTCATAAGAACCGGAGACGACAACTTTTCCGCCGTGTTCACCGGCGCCAGGGCCTATATCGACGATCCAGTCTGCGGTACGAATAGTCTCTTCATCATGCTCTACAACGATCAGCGTATTTCCGAGATCGCGCAGGCGTGTAAGAGTTTCAATCAAGCGACGGTTATCACGCTGGTGCAATCCGATACTGGGTTCATCTAAAACATAAAGCACGCCAACTAGGCCAGAGCCGATCTGAGTCGCCAGACGAATGCGTTGCGCTTCGCCACCGGAAAGTGTTGCAGCAGGTCGTGCCAGAGAAAGGTAATCAAGTCCTACATCAAGTAGAAACCCCAAACGCGCATGGACTTCCTTCATCACGCGCTCTGCGATCTGTGCCTCGCGAGCGTTAAGCGAAATACTCTTTAAGAAAGCTGCGCAATCAGCGATGGAGAGCTCGCAGATTTCAGAGATGTTCTTATCCCCCACTGTCACAGATAAAACCTCTGGCTTTAAACGCGCCCCTTTACAAACATTGCACGGGATTTGTCGCATATACGACTCGTACTTTTCACGAGAGTAATCGCTATCGGTTTCATCGTGTTTGCGGTGGATAAAGGGAATTACGCCCTCAAAACCAGATGAATAATTACGAACACGTCCGTAGCGGTTCTTATATTTAACGTGGACTTCGTATTCAAATCCATTAAGAATCGCCTCTTTGGCCTTAACGGAAAGCTTCTTCCAAGGATTATCTAGCGAGAATTTAACTTCTTCGGAGAGCGCTTCGAGAAGTCGCAAGAAATACTCTGAGGTGTGGCCGCTAGACCAGGGAGCGATAGCACCATCATTGATGGAAAGATTGTCATCAGGGATAACCAGCTCTTCATCTACTTCGAGTTTGGTACCAATTCCTGAGCACTCAGCACATGCGCCAAACGGTGAGTTAAATGAGAATGAACGCGGTTCGAGCTCTTCAAAGGAGAGATTGCAATCGTGACAGGCGAGATGCTCGCTAAAGGTTCGCTCCTTTTCGGCGCCTTTGGAATCTACAAAATCCAGCAACACGATGCCGGAAGCTAGACGTAGTGCAGTTTCGATTGAGTCGGTAAGACGAGATTTAGACTCTGCCTTTGCAGTTAAGCGATCTACTACAACTTCAATGGTGTGCTTCTCTTGCTTCTTTAACTTCGGTGGCTCAGAGAGCGAGATAGTTTCGCCATCGACGCGTGCCCGTGAATAACCTTGTGTAACTAGTTCGGAAAAGAGATCTACGAACTCACCTTTTCGTTCACGAATAACCGGTGCTAAAACCTGGAACTTAGTTGTCGCTGGCATCGTGAGGATTTGATCAACAATCTGCTGTGGGCTCTGACGCGAAACCGCTTTGCTGCACTTAGGACAGTGTGGTCGTCCGGCACGCGCAAAGAGCAAACGTAGATAGTCGTAAACCTCAGTGATTGTTCCAACTGTGGAACGGGGGTTGCGGTTGGTAGATTTCTGATCGATTGAGACCGCTGGTGATAAACCTTCAATGAAATCTACGTCAGGTTTATCCATCTGACCCAAGAACTGTCGCGCATACGCTGATAGAGATTCGACGTAACGACGTTGCCCTTCAGCGAATATCGTGTCGAAGGCCAAACTTGATTTACCAGAACCGGATAGACCAGTGAAGACGATTAAGGATTCACGCGGTAGCTCGATAGAGACATTCTTTAAGTTGTGCTCGCGGGCACCGCGCACGATTAACTTATCGATGCTCACTTAGATTCCCGCCTCATCCATTCCGCGGAGCTCTTTCTTGAGCTCTCTAATCTCATCACGCAGGCGAGCTGCGAGTTCGAACTGTAGATCAGCAGCTGAGCTACGCATCTGTTCGGTGAGCGAGCCTATCAAGGCAAGTAATTCTTGGCGCGGTAGCGAGATAACGGTGCGGGCGTTAAATCCGATATCGAGAACAGAAGATGAACCTTTTGATTTACCCGATGATTTCCGAGCCGCCATAAGTTCATCGGTGTCATCGCTCTCGCGGGCGATAGTGTCGGTGATATCAGCGATCTTCTTACGCAGCGGCTGTGGATCGACTCCGCGTTCGAGGTTGTATGCCACTTGCTTGGCGCGACGCCGATTGGTTTCATCAATTGCCTGCGCCATCGACTTTGTAATGTTATCGGCATACATATGAACTTCACCTGACACGTTACGTGCCGCACGACCAATGGTCTGAATTAGAGATGTCGCTGAACGCAAGAAGCCTTCTTTATCGGCATCCAAGATTGCAACCAGTGATACTTCAGGTAGATCAAGGCCTTCACGAAGCAAGTTGATTCCGATCAAAACATCGTATTCACCAGAGCGAAGTTCACGAAGCAGCTCTACGCGGCGCAAGGTATCTACTTCCGAGTGCAGATAACGAACTTGGACTCCACGTTCTTGCAGGTAATCTGTTAAATCCTCAGACATCTTCTTAGTCAGAGTTGTAACAAGAACGCGTTCATTCTTTGCCGCGCGGATATTGATTTCATTGAGGAGATCATCGATCTGACCTTTAATTGGTTTGATAATGATCGCCGGATCAACCAAGCCAGTTGGGCGGATTACCTGCTCTACAACATCTCCTCCGACCTTTTCCATTTCGTACTTTCCGGGAGTTGCAGAGAGATAAAGAGTCTGACCGACGCGTTCTTGAAATTCTGACCAACGCAGTGGTCGGTTATCGAGAGCGCTGGGAAGTCGGAAGCCGTGCTCTACAAGAGTACGTTTACGAGATGCATCGCCTTCGTACATTGCGCCAATTTGCGGCACTGTTACGTGGCTTTCATCGATAACAACTAAGAAATCTTCTGGGAAGTAATCAAGTAGACAGTTCGGTGCAGATCCTGGGTCGCGACCATCTAGGTGGCGGGAATAGTTTTCGATACCGGAACAGAACCCAAGTTGCTGCATCATCTCCAGGTCAAATGTCGTACGCATTCGCAGACGCTGTGCTTCAAGTAGCTTTCCCTGCTTTTCAAAGAGATTAAGTTGAATCTGAAGTTCATCTTCAATCTCACCCATCGCACGTTTCATTGTTTCTGGGCCTGCCGCATAGTGCGTGGCCGGGAAGATATAGATCTCAGTCTCATCGCGAATGATCTCGCCGGTAAGTGGATGCAAGGTCATGATCTTTTCAATCTCATCGCCGAACATCTCAATGCGGATGGCTAGTTCTTCATACATCGGAATGATTTCAATGGTGTCGCCGCGGACGCGGAAGGTGCCGCGTTCAAAGGCCATATCGTTACGTGAGTACTGCACATCTACGAATCTGCGGAGCAGTTGATTGCGCTCGATCTCATCGCCGACCTTTAGTCGAATCATGCGGTCAATGTATTCCTGCGGGGTTCCGAGACCGTAGATGCAGGAGACGGTTGCGACAACAATTACATCGCGACGGGTTAGAAGTGAGTTAGTTGCTGAATGTCGTAACCGTTCGACTTCATCGTTAACGCTGGAGTCTTTCTCGATAAAGGTATCGGTCTGCGGAACATAGGCTTCAGGTTGGTAGTAGTCGTAGTACGAGACAAAGTATTCAACTGCGTTATTTGGCAATAACTCTTTAAATTCATTTGCCAACTGCGCGGCGAGAGTCTTGTTAGGAGCAAGAACCAATGTCGGACGCTGTAAACGCTCAATCAGCCATGCAGTCGTTGCAGATTTTCCTGTGCCAGTAGCGCCAAGTAGTACGACATCTCTTTCACCAGCGTTGATTCGCGTGACGATCTCTTCAATAGCCTGTGGTTGATCTCCTGCAGGTACGTAGTCGCTAATTACCTCGAAATGGTGAACCTTTCTTTGGAGATCAGAGATCGGGCGCATTTTCCTAGCCTACTTTGAAAGGCGCTGGAGTTCCTCCCAGAGGTTTTCCACCTTGCGCAGCAGTTGATCTTCATCGCCGCTATTTTCGATTACGTGGGTAGCAACGGCTTCACGCTCAGATGGTGAAGCCTGCGCACCCAGTCGCGATTCAATTTCTGAGATGAACATGCCGCGCTTTAAAAGTCTGGATTTACGAATCTCGAGATCTGCTTCAACGGTAATGATCTGATCAAAATTACTAGCCGCGCCGGTTTCAACAAGCAGCGGAATCTCGTAAATTAGGATTTCATCTGCAGCTAGATCGCTAACAACTTCAAAGAAAAGTTCGCGAACGCGCGGATGGATAATTGCTTCAAGATCTGCCTTAGCGCTCTTATCTTTAAAGATTATTTCACCTAGCGCTTTGCGGTCTATGTCGCCGTTGCGCAGAATGCTTTCGCCAAATCGAGTGATGACTTCATCGAAACCCTCAGACCCGCGTTCAATTGCTATACGTGATAGCTGATCTGCATCTACAACGCGTGCGCCGAGTTCTGAGAAGTACTGCGCAACGAGAGATTTACCTGCGCCTATTCCACCGGTAAGTGCGACAACCAACATGGTTCAGACTCTACCTTCCGCAACTACTTTTATAGAAGTTTTATAAAAGAGATAAGGGCCCACCCGAAGGTGAGCCCTTTCTCATTACCTGCTAATTATTCAGCAGCTGCTTCTTCAGCAACAGGAGCTGCAGCATCTGCTGCCTTTGCTTCTGCCTTCTGCTTCTTGTGAGCAAGGAAGCGAGTTTGTGCTTCCTGATATTGACGTTCCCACTCTTCGCGTTGTGAGTCATGGCCTGGCTTCCACTCCTGAGTATCAGGATCGAAACCTTCTGGGTAGATGAAGTTTCCTGCTGCGTCATAGCGTGCTGCCATGCCGTATTGGGTTGGATCGAATGCTTCGATCTCAACTTCATGACCTTCATTAGCCTGCTTAAGAGATAGTGAGATGCGACGACGCTCAAGATCAATATCGATGATCTTCACAAATAGTTCGTCATCTACAGCAACAACCTGCTCTGGGATCTCAACGTGGCGTTCTGCCAACTCTGAGATATGAACAAGACCTTCGATGCCTTCGTGAACACGAATGAATGCACCGAATGGAACAAGCTTTGTCACGACGCCAGGGACAACCTGATTGATTGTGTGGGTACGCGCAAATGCTTGCCATGGATCTTCTTGTGTTGCCTTAAGAGAAAGTGAAACACGCTCGCGCTCGAAATCAACTTCGAGAACTTCAACGGTTACTTCATCGCCAACTTCAACAACTTCACCTGGGTGATCGATGTGCTTCCATGAGAGCTCTGAAACGTGAACGAGACCGTCTACGCCGCCAAGATCAACGAATGCACCGAAGTTAACGATCGATGAGATAACGCCGGTACGAACTTGACCCTTTTGTAGCTGGTTCAAGAATGTAGTGCGTGACTCTGATTGGGTCTGCTCTAGGAATGCACGGCGTGAAAGCACAACGTTGTTGCGGTTCTTATCGAGTTCGATGATGCGAGCCTCAACTTCCTTACCGATGTAAGGAGTTAGATCGCGGACGCGACGCATTTCAACAAGGGAAGCTGGCAAGAAGCCACGAAGACCGATATCAACGATCAAGCCGCCCTTAACAACTTCAATAACTGTACCGACGACAACTTCGTCGCGCTCTTTCTTGCCTTCGATTTCGCCCCAGGCGCGCTCGTACTGTGCGCGCTTCTTAGAGAGAATCGTGCGGCCTTCTTTATCTTCCTTTTGGAGAACGAGCGCTTCAATGCGATCGCCGACCTTAACAATGTCATTTGGATCTGCATCGTGGCGGATTGAGAGTTCGCGTGAAGGAATTACGCCTTCTGTCTTGTAACCAATATCAAGAAGAACTTCTTCGCGATCTACTTGGACTACTGTTCCGACGACCAAATCGCCGTCATTGAAATTTCTGATTGTGCCTTCGATTGCTGCAAGAAAATCTGCGGCCGATCCAATGTCGTTAACTGCTACGACTGGTGATGATGTGCTCAAGTTGCTCCGTAGGGATAGAAAGTAGTAGGACTCCAGAACCATTCTGGTGAACGGGCGTAAGCGTACGGTTTTAGCAGCAAAAAGGGCAAATCCGTGCGTAGAATGAATGAACTATGAAGCGCTATAAGGAGCTATTCGCATTTCCCCAAGTTATTTCATTGGGAATTGCAGCATTTCCTGCGCGGCTAGCCTACGGAATGATCAGCCTCGGAATTTTCTTTAAAGCCGAGCAGAGCACCGATTCATTTGCAATCGCCGGATTTGCAATCGGTTTAAATTCTTTGGCTGGAGCAGTAACCGCCGGAATCAGAGGATCGATCATGGATCGCTGGGGCCAGAAATGGCCACTTCGGATTCTTGTTCCCGGCTACACCATTTTCATTCTGGCACTGAATCAAATGGATACCGCGCGCTCAATTCTTATTACCGCTTTCGTCCTTGGAATTAGCGCTCCCCCAATTAATCTTTCAGTGAGACCGCTCTGGAAAGATATTGTTCCGGCTACTTATTTGCGCACTGCATATGCATTTGATTCGGCGATGATGAGTTCAACATCAGTAGTTGGACCGGTAGTTGTTACCGCTCTAGCGCTATCTTCGCGTCCCCATCTAGCCCTTGATGTGACAGCTGCGCTCATGATCACTGGCGGAATTGCGCTTGCTTTCACACCTGTTTCACGAAATTGGATCCCGGAGAAGAAAGTAAAAGGGCAAGATCGCCTCCTGCAAAGTCGGGCCATTCAGTTGTTGATGTTTGAGGGATGTTTTATCGGATTTGGTTGGGGCGTCTTTGATGTTGCCGTTCCTGCTTTTGCGACGCAAGAGAACGTTCCGCATCGCGTTGCTTGGATCTTTGCCGCCTTTGGCATCGCAACCGTCGTTGGAGGGCTCCTTGGTGGATTAGTTTCCAAGAAGTTAGCACCGCTATCTGCGCTTCGTCGCGCTTACTTCCTTTGGGGAGTTGCTTGTATTCCAATCGCCTTTACTTATCCAGACTGGACTATGGCTTTAGTTGGCGCATCGATTGGTTTCCTAGGTGGAGCAGTACAAGTCTTTTACTTTGAAGTCTTGGAAGCGGTACGCCCTAAAGGTTCGCAGACATCTTCACTGGGATGGATCTGGAGCGTTGAAGGATCGTTCATGGCAGTTGGAGCCGCAGTTGGTGGAATTGTTTCCGAGCATTTATCACCTCGTTATGGCTTGGCGATGTTGCCAATCATGATTCTTACTGGTTTTGTAATTCTTACAATTGGTAGAGGCCGACTTGCTGCTGCAAATGATCTGCCAACAGATGAAGAAGACCTTGCTGCGATCGAAGATCTAAGCAATCCCACTACTTAAAGTGCGCTAATGCGCCGCTTCGTTCCAGCTCTTCCCGATACCGACACTTACATCTAGAGGTGCGCGAAGCGGGAAGGCTGAGCCCATCTCGCGTCGTACCAAATTAGTTAGAACTTCTTCTTCGCCCGCTAAAACTTCTAGGATCAACTCATCATGAACCTGTAGCAAGAGGCGTGAATTTAGGTTCTCACTTAGCAACGCTCGCTCGACATTTAACATCGCCTGTTTGATGATGTCGGCGGCCGAGCCCTGAATCGGAGCATTTAGCGCCATCCGTTCTGCAATCTCGCGACGCTGGCGGTTATCGTGCATTAAATCCGGGAGATAACGTCTGCGACCCATAACAGTCTCGGTATATCCAACTTTGCGCGCTTGTTCTACGACGCTACTTAAGTAATCACGGATTCCGCCAAAACGTTGAAAGTAGCGATCCATTAAATCCTGTGCGGCAGGCGGAGAGAGATCTAACTGTGCGGCAAGGCCATAAGAACTCAAGCCGTAGGCAAGTCCATATGACATCGCCTTAATCTGACGGCGCATCTCTGAATCAACTTCATTGGCTTTTACTCCAAAGACAAGACCAGCAACGGTGGCATGTAGATCTTCGCCAGTTTCAAATGCGGCAAGTAGCCCGGCATCGTTGGAGAGATGGGCCATGATGCGCATTTCGATCTGGCTGTAATCAGCGGTTAAGAGGCCGATAAAGCCTTTGCCTGCGATAAATGCGTTACGGATACTGCGGCCTTCTTCGGTGCGCACTGGGATGTTCTGCAAGTTTGGTCCGACAGATGAAAGACGTCCCGTTGCTGCAACGGTTTGTGCAAAGTGGGTGCGGATCCGCCCATCCTTTCCTATCTCAGCGATAAGCCCTTCAACCGTTGTGCCTAACTTCTTGGTCTCTCGAATTCGAAGAAGTGATTCAAGAAGTGGATGCTTGGTTTTTTCGAAGAGCCAATTGAGCGCTTCAGCATCGGTTGTAAATCCCGTCTTGATCTTCTTCGTCTTCGGAAGGTTGAGCTCATCGAAGAGAACAACTTGTAGCTGTTTTGGAGATGCCACGTTGAATTCATGGCCTGCAGCTAGGTGAGCAGCCTTCGTTTCTCGTGCGACTTCACCTTCAAAGAAGGTCGCCAACTTCTCGAGCTCTTTGCGATCAACGGCGATGCCGCGGTTCTCCATAACTGCGAGGAGGTGCGCAATAGGAAGTTCTAGGTCTGTAAAGAGCGCAAGTACGCCGCGATCTTTCATCTCGGTTAGAAGTGAACCACGCAATTTAAAGAGGGCGGCTGCACCCGTAAGCAGTGATTGCTCTGGAGAAGATGTATCAATTTGAGCGCCATCTCCCCAGCGCTCTAATAGATCAGATAACTCTTGTGCGCGCACACCTGGGTTTACAAGATATGCAGCGAGTGCAGTATCAAAGACAACGCCATCCAGAAGATTCTCACGCGCCAGCGACTTAGCGTCATGGGCTATTTTAGAAACGCTTGGATCTTGCGCCCACTCCCCCATCTGTGCGGAATGAATTAAATAGACATCGCTCGGATTAAAGGCAACTGCGTAACGATGCAACTTCTCATCAAGTAGCTCAAAAGATAGAGCGATGTCTCCTGAGTGCTGAGAAATCTTTTCACTTAACTCTTGAGGTGACAGAGTGCCGCCTTCGATCACTGACGCAAATAGCGTGAACTCATCGTTGTTGCTCTGACCCTTTACCTCTTTTACTACTGAGTCCGGATTAAGAATTGGCTTGAGGCGATCTTTGAGAGTTCGAAACTCAAGTTGTTCGAACAACTTCGTGAGATCACTTTCGACTACGCCAGCCCAGGCAAGCGCATCAACTTGGTATTCGATCGGTGCATCATGTACGAGTTGAGTTAGTTCGCGGTTACGGATTACATCGTCGATATTGTCACGCAGTGATTGGCCAACTTTCCCGCCGACTTTGTCAACATTGGAAATCAATTCTTTAAGAGATCCGTACTCAACTATCCACTTTGCCGCCGTCTTTTCGCCAACGCCTGGAATCGATGGCAAGTTATCGCTCGGGTCTCCGCGCAACGCGGCAAAATCAGGATATTGGTCAGGGTTCATGCCGTATTTTTCTTGTACGGCATCTGGCGTCATGCGCGCCATTTCAGAGACACCGCGCTTTGGATAGAGCACAGTGGTCTTCTCGGTTACCAATTGAAAGCTGTCCCGATCGCCCGTACAGA
>JBIIRS010000107.1:0-4062 GCA_044341425.1 Candidatus Planktophila sp.
CATCGCTTGCAGCAGTGAAGGGCGCATCTCGGCAGGCTGTAGATAGGAAAGGCGAACTCTCTCGATTCCCTCGATCGCAGCGAAGTCAGGAAGTATCTTCTCCATCAACTTTAAATCACCGAGATCTTTTCCATAAGAAGTCGTATTTTCGCTGACTAAGAAGAGCTCAGTGACGCCATTCTTGGCGAGCCATTTTCCTTCTTCGATAATCTCAGTCGGCTTGCGCGATATAAATGAACCGCGGAAATATGGAATAGCACAGAACGAGCAACGGCGATCACAGCCGGAGGCGATCTTTAGCGGTGCCCAGGGTGCATCACCTAAACGTTTGCGAAAGAGCGAACCGCCTGCGCCCAGTGAAGATGCATACGATTCATCAATTGCCTCTTGTCGCGCTGCTGGGCGATCGGCCGGCGCAATTGGTAGAAGCGATCTGCGATCTCGTGGAACATGTGGCGTGTGTGCATTTCCAGAAACAATTGATTGTAAGCGGGCTGAAATATCTTGGTAATCATCGAATCCCAAAATGCCATCGGCTTCCGGCAACGCCTTGGCTAGCTCTTGTCCGTAGCGCTCGGCCATACATCCAACGGCGACAACCGCGCGCGTAGTTCCGTGGCCTTTTAGCGAATTAGCCTCAAGCAGTGCATCAATTGAATCCTTCTTCGCTGATTCAATAAAGCCACATGTATTTACAACTGCGACTTCAGCATCTTCAACTTCACTAACCAGAGTCCAGCCATCGGCTGCTAAACGGCCGGCAAGTTCTTCGGAGTCGACTTCATTACGGGCGCAGCCCATGGTGACTATTGCAACTGTCCGACTCATTTGTCAGATGGTACAGCGTGCAGAGATTACTTGGATCTAAAAGTCTTACGAATCTCCTGGTTACGCGCACCTAGCGGCGCTAATTTCTCACCATTTAGCGTTAAATCGAGATCTCCCGCATTGCTTAGATAAACACTGATAGATGTTGGCGCGCTAAAGCTCTTGGTATCACCTTGAAAGATAGGGTCTTGAAAGAGTGTTTTACCACCGGCAACAACATGAATATTTGAACTTCCTCGCGTTGCCGAAATTGTTAACTTCATTTCTCCATCGGCTGCAGCAGGAACACTTTCAGTTGTGGCAGGTTCTGTAGCCGCTACTGAGGCAGAGGCCGAAGGTGTTGGCGTTGCTGATGGAGTTGTCGTCACAACTGGCGTTACCGTGGTTTCAGAATTCGAAATAATGATTTGACCTGCTGCAATTGCAGATAAGAGTACGACTGAAGCGATTACCAGCGACTTCGGCTTAATCGATTTACGTTCCGTCGGTATTCGGGACACATTATTTTCAACCAACATATCGTGAATCTTCCGCGATTCACTGGAGTGCTCTTCGTTGTAAAGATCAATCAGCGTCTGTGGCTCTATAAATATGTGAACCGCAATGTTGCGAAGATGTCCGCGTGCATAAGTGTCGCCACCGCAATGGATAAAGTTATTCTTTTCCATCTCCGTAAGTAAGCCGGCACGAATACTTATGCGTGATGCGAGTTCGTCAATGCTTAGGCCCGCGCTCTCGCGCGCTCCTTGCATAAATTGACCAAGTGACATCTTTACTCGCAATGCTAGTAAACGGAAAATTCCAAGGTCTAAAGTCTAGAACCGCAATCACCCCAGGGATAGCCGTATGGGTGAATATCGCGTGAAATCACCCCTAGAGGTAGTCCCCTATTCGGTAACTATCGCCGCGTTTCAATAATCGCGGAGCGTGGCAAGAACAGAATCGAGTTCATCTGGCTTAACCATCACAACTCGCGCCTTGGAGCCTTCAGACGGACCAACGATTCCGCGAGACTCCATCAAATCCATCAAGCGACCGGCTTTCGCAAACCCAACTCTTAGTTTGCGTTGCAACATTGAAGTCGAACCAAATTGCGTTCCAACAACTAATTCAATCGCCTGAAGCAATAGATCTAAATCATCACCAATCTCTTTATCAACCATCTTTGAAGATTGTGGCGCCACTGTTACATCTTCACGATAACGAGGCGAGAGTTGCTTCTTAACATGGTTGGTAACTGCTTCGATTTCGCGCTCTGATACATAAGCACCTTGAATGCGGATGGCGCGTGATGCGCCCATTGGAATAAACAAACCATCGCCTTGTCCAACGAGCTTTTCTGCGCCAGGGCTATCTAAGATAACGCGGCTGTCAGCTAAAGAACTCGTTGCAAATGAGAGGCGTGATGGAACGTTCGCCTTAATGAGACCGGTAACAACATCTACCGATGGTCGCTGTGTAGCAAGCACTAAGTGGATTCCTGCAGAACGCGCTAGCTGAGTAATTCGCACAACAGATTCTTCAACTTCTCGCGCAGCAATCATCATTAAATCCGCAAGCTCATCGATTATTACAAGCAGGTAAGGGTATGGCTCAACTACACGATCGCTACCTGGAGGTGGAATCACTTTTCCAGCGCGAACCGCCTTGTTGAAATCATCAATATGTCTAAATCCAAAGGTTGAAAGATCTTCATAGCGAAGATCCATCTCGCGAACTACCCAAGTAAGCGCATCTGCTGCCTTCTTTGGGTTGGTAATGATTGGGGTAATCAAATGCGGGATACCTTCGTAGGCGGTTAACTCAACTCGCTTTGGATCGATCAAAACCAAGCGAACTTCATCAGGTGTTGCACGCATTAAAATCGATGTAATCATCGCGTTAATCATCGATGATTTACCAGCACCTGTTGCACCTGCAACCAACAAGTGCGGCATCTTCGCCAAGTTGGCACATACAAAATTGCCTTCAACGTCTTTACCCAGTGCGACCAGCATCGGGTGGTGATCCTGGCCTGCAACAGTTGAGCGCATAACATCGCCCAAAGCAACGATTTCACGGTCAGTATTTGGAATCTCGATACCGACTGCAGATTTACCTGGGATCGGCGAGAGGATACGGACATCGCTAGATGCAACTGCATAGGAAATGTTTTTAGCAAGCGCGGTAATTCGTTCGACCTTTACCGCATTGCCAAGCTCTACTTCATAGCGCGTGACGGTTGGGCCGCGCATAAAACCAGTAACTTGTGCATCGATTTCAAACTGTAGGAAGACCTCGGTAAGTGCTGCAACCACGGTGTCATTGGCCTTTGATTTCGCTTTTGCGGCAGGACCGGTGCGCAGCAAATCTTGTGGTGGGAGCGAATAGTTAGAGTCTGCGGTTAATAGAAGTTGTTCTGGGCGTTTTCCGGTTGCTGCCGGTGCCGTGGTCGATGCTACTGGCGCCTGAACTACGCGAGGAACCTCAACTGTGAATTCTTCATCAAATGACTCTTCATCAATCTCTTCTTCGCTTTCATCGGTGTGCTGGTTCCAGGCAACCACGGGAGTTTCAAATGGCGGAGTGTCGGTAATTTCAAAGTCGGCTTCTTCACGTTGCGGACGTTTTGACCAGAGCCAAATACCAGTGTTCTTAAAGCGGATACCAACTGATGAAAGCGGAGTCGCAGTTGTAACTAACAATCCGAAGCAGAACAGCGCGATCAAGAATGGATATGCCAAGAGCGATGTCATTAACGCTTCAAGTGGCATAGATACGGCGTAGCCCAACCATCCCCCACCATGGCGCATCGCAGTTGCACCTGTTGGATTAACGGCACCTAGCGAACCATTTAACAAGTGAGCCAATCCGGTAGCGCTAACAACCAAAGTGATTACGCCAATGATGATTCGAGAAGTTGCTTTCCGGTTATCTGGGGTTCGGAATAAACGCATTGCAAAGTAGAGAATTAAGAGCGGTGCGAAGAAACCAATTCGGCCAAAGGCGCCGTAGATAACTGCGTAAAGGTTTCGGCCTACAAAGTTATCGGCGGCAAACCAAGTTCCGGCAAATGCCGCCAGAGCAAGAATTAAAAGTAGAAAAGCTAGGCCATCGCGATGATGGGAGGGATCTAGGTCGCGCGCACCGCGAGCCAAGAAGCGCACCGTTGAACCCAGCGCCTTGGCGATAGTTCTCCAAAGGGCGCTAATCGAACGCCCAACAAATGAGAGCGCGGATTGCCCTGCGCCACCT
>JBIIRS010000108.1:0-4032 GCA_044341425.1 Candidatus Planktophila sp.
AGCAGGTTGGGCTCGATATGGTTCAGCTTGTAATCAAGGAAGCGCCATTTATGATCTGGTTCCTTTCTTTTGGGGATGCATGAGCAGCAGTGGAAGCCTGGAAATGATTGGACTTCGAAAATTCACTGCACACGAATATACGCACTTAGTGCAATACGGGATTATTAACAAAAAGGCTGGTAAAAATTTTTACGGGCTTCCCCTCATATTCATGGAAGGTGCGGCTGACTTTTATGGAATCACCTATTCCAGCACTCCCGAAAAATTCCTGAAAGACTGGGCTAGCTATAGATCTATCGGTTTCCTATCAAATGAAACAAAGAATGCACTGAAAAATGCCAATTCAGCGGACATGCTGGAAATGATCTCTGATTCGATGTCTGGTGGTAAGAAATTTAGCGGACACTGGTACTACACAGGCGCATACGCAACTGCTCGACTGATAGCAGCGCAGGGCCATAAAGGCTACGTCGACTACATGTTTGAATACGGCTTAAGTGGTGATGCTTATGCTGCTTTTGAAAAAGTCTACGGGGTTACCTTTCAGAGTTTTGCGAAGATGATCGCTCCTGAATTGGTGGAATTCGCCAAACTACTCGCGTAAGTCACGTAATTGATACAGATTGATATTTAGATTATCAGGCTATTTACGACACAATGACTCCCGTGAAGCTCTCTTTCTACGTACACATCCCGTACTGCATTAAGCGCTGCGGATATTGCGACTTCAATACCTACACGCCTTCTGAACTACAAGATGGCGCAACGCTTGAGATCGTTTCTAACGATTACATCGATGCGGTTCTGCGTGAATTAGAGAGCGCACCTAAAGATCAAGTGCCAACAATATTCTTTGGGGGAGGCACTCCTTCGCTATTGCCGGCCCATGATTTAGGGCGCGTAATCACAGCGATTAAGGCGCGCAATGGCTTAACTTCAGATTGCGAGATAACTCTTGAGGCGAATCCCGATTCAGTCACTGAAGAAAAGTTACAGGGATATTTAGCGGCAGGCTTTAACCGCATTTCATTCGGTATGCAATCAGCGCAGCCACATGTCTTGGCAGTGCTTGATCGCACCCACAATCCGGCCAATGTAAAGCGGGCAGTTGATATGGCGCGCGCTGCTGGATTTGAAAGTATTAGCGTTGATCTAATTTACGGAACACCTGGAGAATCGTTGGAAGATTGGCGCAGCACCGTAACTGAGGCGCTTTCACTGGATATCGATCACATCAGCGCTTATGCCTTAATCGTTGAGACCGGCACCAAACTTGCGGCGCAGATCAAACGCGGTGAGTTAACTATGCCAAATGATGATCTGATGGCAGATATGTATCTGTTAGTTGATCAGATGTGTAACGATGCAGGTTTGAATTGGTACGAACTATCTAACTGGGCAAAGCCTGGCAAAGAGTGCCTGCACAATATTGCTTATTGGAAGAGCGCTAATTGGTGGGGGCTTGGGCCAGGAGCGCATTCACATGTTGATCGCAAACGATTCTGGAACGTTAAACATCCAACTGCTTATAAGCAGAAGTTATTTGCGGGTGAATCACCAATTGCAGATTCAGAGGATTTAACCGCTGAACAATTACGTGATGAATCAATTATGTTGGCGATTCGGATGCGCACTGGTTTGGCGCTCTCGCTATTGACAGATAGCGCGAAAGAAAATTTAGAAGCATATAAATCATCAGGCCATTTAGAGTTAATTGACGGCGCCTTCCAATTAACAGCACAAGGGCGGCTAATTGCTGATCGTTTAGTCCGAGAGGCGCTGGCCTAAGCGCTTGTAGTACCTTTAGCCCATGACTACTAGCGCAACGATCATCCTGGCATTTCTCGCCGTCGTCTTTGTTATCTCTGGACTTTCTAAGGCCAGCGGAAACGAGAAGGGTCTATCTGGCACCCGCGATGTAAATGTAAAAGATGGAATCGCGCGCGTTATTGGCTTCTTCGAAGCGCTCTTGGCGCTTGGCCTAATCCTTGGCCTTAAGTGGAATTGGATGGCTTACTTCCCGCTTGTTGGACTCTGGTTCTTTATGGCCGGTGCAATTTTTGTTCACTTTAAGGCAAATAAGGCAAAGACTGCCTTCCCAGCCTTCTTCTTGTTAACTCTTATCTCAATCGCTCTAGTTTTAATCTAAAGGAAGCGCTTTCAAAATTATGCAATCACAACGTCGACTCGAGATTTTGCGAGCCATCGTTGATGAGTACGTAGCTACCCAAGAACCGGTTGGCTCTAAGGCGATTGCCGATAAAACTTCTCTAGGACTCTCGCCAGCAACAATCCGCAACGAGATGGCAGTTCTGGAAGATGAAGGGTTAATCACCCACCCACATACATCTGCCGGACGTATTCCAACAGATCTTGGTTACCGAGTCTTTGTAGATAAGTTGGCAACGGTGAAGCCGATGTCAGCTGCCGAACGTCGCGCTATTGAAACCTTTTTGGATGAAGCGAATAATTTGGATCAGTTGATGAAGAGATCTGCAAAGTTGTTGGCAGATCTAACCAAGCAGGTTGCAGTAATTACCTATCCCATAACGGGCGAAGGCTCCGGTAGCGAAAAGATGACTATTTCTGGAACCGCTAACTTGGCCCGTTCCGGTGAAGATTTGGGTACATCACTCTCACCAATCCTTGAAGCACTTGAAGAACAAGTTGTTCTGCTTCGCTTACTTGGCGATGCCAATGACACCGTCAAGGTGCGCATCGGCGGCGAACAAAGTGAGAGCAATTTACGTCAAACATCCCTTGTCACAGTTGGATATGGCGCAGCTGAATCACCAGTTGGAGCGCTCGGAATTCTTGGTCCAACGCGTATGGATTACGCAGGTTCGATGGCGGCGGTCTCTGCAGTTGCTCGTTATGTTGGGCGCTACATTTCGGAAGGCCCACAATAAATGGCTGATCTTTACCAAACCCTCGGCGTTGATCGCGGGGCAAGTGCAGATGAGATTAAAAAGGCTTATCGCAAAATTGCGCGCGAACTACATCCCGATGTAAATCCAGATCCTGCAGTGCAAGATAAATTCAAAGAAGTTACTGCAGCTTATGAAGTTTTAAGTGATCCGCAGAAGCGTCAGTCATATGACATGGGCGGTTCTAGTTTCGGTGGTGGTTTTGGTGGTGGCGGTTTTAGCGACATCATGGATGCCTTCTTCGGTGGCGGTGGAAATCGCGGACCACGTCCACGTATGCGCCAAGGACAAGATGCCTTAATCCGCGTTGAAGTTGATTTAAATGAAGCCTGCTTCGGAACCGAACGCGATATCTCAGTTGAAAGCGCGGTTGCATGTACCAAGTGCAACGGTCAAGGTTCAGCTGATGCTTCACCACCTGCGATGTGTCAGGTCTGTAAAGGTCGCGGTGAAACCCAACAAGTACAGCGTTCTTTCTTGGGGCAAGTGATGACTTCGCGCCCATGTTCTGCATGTCAGGGCTTTGGCAGCGTTATTCAAAACCCTTGCCGTGAATGTGCTGGCGATGGCCGCGTACGCGCTCGTCAAAATATCAATGTCAAGATTCCAGCAGGTGTTGAAACCGGTAACCGTATTCAACTAGCCGGTCGCGGTGAAGTCGGAGCAGGCGGCGGGCCAGCAGGAGATCTCTACGTTGAAATCGTTGAAGCAGAACACCCATTCTTAATTCGCGATGGCCATAACCTGCACGTGGCTATCGAAGTCTCATTTGCAGCAGCTTCTCTTGGCACCAAAGTTAAAGTTGAATGTTTAGATGGCGAGATCGAAGTTGAAGTACGTGCCGGAACCCAGAGCGGGGCAACTATCCCAGTGCGTGGCAAAGGTATGACCCGCCTGCGCGCTGCAACCCGTGGAGATTTAATTGTTCACGTTGAGGTGCAAACTCCACATAAGTTAAATCGCGAACAAGAAGATCTGCTCCGTAAATTTGCTGCAGCGCGCGGTGAAAAGCCTGGCGATGTAAAGATCAAGGGGCTTGAGCAAGGATTCTTTAGCAAATTTAGAGATGCCTTCGGTCGCTAATGCTTAGCCTCTTCTTCGTTGC
>JBIIRS010000109.1:0-4001 GCA_044341425.1 Candidatus Planktophila sp.
ATAGCGAGAACAAGGCGCTGGTTGCTGAATTAAGAGGCAGCGGGCCAAGTGCGGTGCGCGCATCTTTAGCAACGTTTCCAAGTTGCTGACGGGCTTGTTGCAAGCCATCATGGGTGCGAAGAGCGCGAAGAACTTGCTGGACTACAACTTCGTCATGAATAGGTGCGCTCAATAGCTCTTTAAGTTCAGCATCTTCAGCTTTACTTGAAGCCATAACATTTAAAGTTACAAGTGTAGGAACACCCTCGCGTAGATCTGTTCCTGGTGTTTTTCCGGATTGGCTAGATTCACTAGCGATGTCGATCACATCATCAGCAAGTTGGAATGCGATACCGATCTGTTCTCCAAATTTAGTAAGTGTTTCAACGGTTTCACGATTGGCACCGGATAGAAGCGCTCCAAAGCGTGCACTAGTTGCAATAAGTGAACCAGTCTTATCCCCCACAACGCGCAGATAATGTGCGAGTGGATCTTCACCGTTCTGTGGACCTTGGGTCTCCATAATCTGACCAATAACTAAACGCTCGAAAGTTCGCGCTTGTAGGCGAACTGCTTCCGGGCCAAGGTCGGCAAGTAGATCTGATGCCTTAGAGAAAAGATAATCACCGGTCAAAATTGCGATGGTATTTCCCCAGCGATTATTTGCGCTTTCAACTCCACGACGAAGTGGCGCTTCGTCCATTACATCATCGTGATAGAGCGTTGCTAGATGTGTTAATTCGCAGACCACCGCTGCCGGAATTACTTCCTTGCGAGTTGGGTCGCCAAAGTGAGATGAGATAAGAGTTAATAGTGGGCGCAGACGCTTTCCGCCGGCAGCAACTAAGTGGCGAGAGGTTTCTTCAACAAGTGGGTAATCACCTTTAATGTGTTCGCGAAGTAAATGTTCAACGCCTTGCATACCTGTAGCAAGATCTGCCTCAAGTGCGGGATCTAGATCAGGAATGCCGAATGATGACATTAGCGAAGGAAGGTGGCTGAGCTTTGAATAAAGTTAATCAAAGGGGTTGGGTAGATTCCGAGCGCGAATGTAGCTACTGCAGATACCGTGATTGTGATCTGTGTGTAGATTGATGGAATTACAACGCTAGTTCCATCTTCGACTGGATCTTTAAAGAACATCAGAACGATTACGCGGATATAGAAGAAGGCTGCGATCGCTGATGAAAGTACGCCAGTAATCAAGATTGCTGTTGATCCGCTTTCGTAGGCAGCTGAGAAGATCGAGAACTTTCCGATAAATCCGCTCGTTAGCGGGATACCGGCAAAGGCCAGTAAGAAGCCAGCGAATGCTGTGGCAACCCAAGGCGAACGCTTTCCTAGACCGCTCCAACGATTTAGATCTGTAACTTCACCAGCAGAGTCGCGAACTAAAGTCACAACTCCAAAAGCGCCGACTGTGGCAATGCCGTATGCAAAGAGATAGAAGATTGAAGATTCCAAACCTGATTTGCTTAGTGCAACTACGCCTGAGAGCAAGAAGCCTGCGTGGGCGATAGATGAGTAAGCAAGCATGCGCTTTACATCGCGCTGTGCGATTGCAACAAGTGAACCAAAGACCATTGTTATAAGTGCAATTGCGATGATCGCGGGACGCCATTGCCAGTAAGCCTCAGCGAATGAAACGTAGAAGATGCGGAGCATCGCACCGAATGCGGCAACCTTGGTTGCACCCGCCATAAGAGCGGTGACTGCAGTTGGTGCGCCCTGATAAACATCTGGTGACCAAGCATGGAACGGAACTGCGCCGACTTTAAAGAGAAGACCGATCGAGATAAATGCAATTCCGAGAAGCAGATAAATATCGTTTCCACTTCCGCCGATTACCGCTGAGTGAATTCCCGCGAAAGTAACCGATGATGAGTATCCGTAAAGGTATGCGATACCCATTAAGAAGAATGCTGAGGCGAAGGCGCCGAGCAAGAAATATTTAAGCGCTGCTTCTTGTGACATCAAACGGCGACGGCGAGAAAGGCCGGCCAATAGATAAAGTGGAAGTGAGAGAACTTCTAGCGCCACAAAGAGCGTGATTAAATCGGTAGCAACCGGAAAGAGCATCATTCCGGCAATTGCAAAGAGAGTCAGTGGGTAGATTTCGGTAACTCTTAAATCTTGTTGCAGAGATACACGTTCTTCATCGGAACCAGGAAGCGCTGCAGGTAGCGCTGTGAAGTTCTCTTGATCTGCAAGTAAAAATACTGCGATGATCGAGATAATCAATATCGATGCTTGAATCAACATACCGGCGCCATCAAAGGTGACTGACTCCATCGCCGCTGCCGAAGATGAGCGATCACGGACGCGAATTAGTGATGCCAGCGAGAGAACCAAAGTCGCAAGGGTAATAAAGAGTTGTGATGATGCGCGAGATTTGCGAGGGGCAAAAGCTTCGATTAAGACGCCCAGCACTGCTCCACCAAGCACAATTAGAATTGGGGCAAGGAGCGCGTAATCAAGAGTTGGCGATACGAATTCAATCATTTCTTGACCTCACTCATGGTTGGCGCTGGATCGCTAAATCCTTGTTGGGTAATAATTGTTTGCGACGCTGGATTAATGATATTTAGCAGCGGCGCCGGATAGAAACCAAGAGCAACGATGGTTGCGATCACTGGTGCAATCGCAACTTTCTCGCGAAGGGTTAGATCCTTCAAATCTTCATTTCCTGGAGTTGTTGGGCCATGAAGTGCGCGTTGTACTGGGATCAATATGTAGAGCGCGGCTAGAACGATTCCGAAGGTAGCAATTACTGCCGCAACTGGGTAGCGCGTAAATGTTCCAACCAGAACTAGGAATTCGCTAACGAAGCTAGAAAGACCCGGTAGCGCCAAACTTGATAGACCGGCAATAAAGAAGGACCATGCCATTATCGGAGTCACTCTTTGCAGTCCGCCGAAATCTGAAATTGTTGATGATTTGCGACGCGAGATCATAAATCCAGCAACTAAGAAGAGCGCCGCTGTTGAGAATCCGTGGTTAAACATATAGAGCGTTGAACCAGACATACCTTGCGAAGTCATCGCGAAGATTCCCATGGTGATAAATCCAAAGTGAGAAATCGAGGTGTATGCGATCAAACGCTTTATATCTTTGGCACCGATGGCAAGGAATGCACCGTAGAGAATTGAGATAACTGCCAAGGTAATAATCATCGGCGTAAATGTCTTACTTGCCTCCGGGAAGAGAGTTAGGCAGTAACGGATCATTCCGAATGTTCCGACCTTGTCGAGAACACCTAAGAGCAAGACTGATGTGCCAGGAGTCGCTGACTTCGCAGCATCTGGCAGCCATGTATGTAGCGGCCAGAGTGGAGCCTTGATCGCAAATGCGATAAAGAATCCGAGGAATAAGACGTTCTCCATCATCGGAGTCAGAACTGTATGTAGCTGAGAAAGAGTTGTTATATCGAAGGTTCGGTTGCCATAGCGAGTTGCCATTACATAGATACCGATAATTGAGGCGAGCATAAGCAAGCCACCGAAGAGGCTGTAGAGCAAAAATTTAACTGCTGCGGCAGCGCGATCGCCGGAACCAAATCCACCGATTAGGAAGTAAACCGGAACCAGCATCGCTTCAAAGAAGACGTAGAACAGGAATACATCAGTGGAAGCAAAGACGCCGATCATCATTGTTTCAAGTACGAGAAGAAGTGAATAGAAGACCTTAGGGCTCCAACGTCCGCCTTCAGATTCATTCCAACCGGCGACTACAACGATTGGAGTTAAGAGAACAGACATCAAAATCAATACGAGGGCAATGCCGTCAACACCTAGGGCATATTTAATACCAAAGGCAGGTATCCATTCGCGAGATTCTACGAATTGAAAACCTTTAGCGTTGAAGTCAAAGGAGATCGTCATGTAAATACCGACAATTGCAACCAAGATTGTTGTCATAAGTGCGATCTGCTTAGTTAAGAGCACGTTTGTCTTTGGTGCTAGCGCGATGAAAGCGGTACCGATAAGCGGCAACAGCATTAAGAATGAAAGGATGTTCATATC
>JBIIRS010000171.1:0-3922 GCA_044341425.1 Candidatus Planktophila sp.
CTAAGATTCCGGTGATCACTGATTTATTAAATGATTACTTTGCCGGCGATATCTCTGCAATCAATGGAATTTCAGTTCGCCAACCAGGTGCCCTATTTTCGCAAGCGGCGTGGAAGGCGATGCGCAAAGTAAAAGGCGGCAAAGTTCTTTCTTACTCTGATCTAGCAGATCGCGCTGGTTCTGCCGCCGCAGTTCGTGCTGCAGGTTCGGCATGTGCCAAGAACGCGATCGCAATTGTTGTGCCGTGCCATCGGATTGTGAAGACCGGGGGAGCGCTTGGCAACTATGCCTATGGGTTAAGTAAGAAAGAGTGGCTATTACGCCACGAGAACGCGCTTTAATATTTCAATTGCAGCAGCACATTGCGCATCGTCAAAATCTAAGTGAGTAACTAGACGCGCATACTTTGGACCTAGCGCACTGATCCAAAGGCCCGCCTCGCGACATCGGGTTGCGAGCTCTGCTGCCGTGTAAGGGGCGTTGGTTAAGTCAAGGCCGACAATATTTGTCTCAACAAGTTCCGGATCAACAAATGATTTATCAATTGCAGCGATAGCTACTGCTAGCTCTTTCGCGCGACGGTGATCTTCACTTAATCGAGCAATATTATTATCGAGCGCGTAATGAGCAGCACCTGCCAGCAAACCAACCTGGCGCATGCCTGCTCCGTATCGTTTGCGCCAGACTCGTGCGCTAGCTACACGCTCCTTAGTGCTGAGCATTACTGATCCGATAGGTGCGCCTAAACCTTTAGATAAGCAGACGCTGATCGTGTCGAAGTATTTTCCGTACTCGTTTAACGCAACTCCGCTAGCAACATGTGCGTTCCAGATACGAGCGCCATCTAAGTGAAGCGCTACGCCAATTTCATCAGCGCCTTTACGGAGCGCTTTAATCTCATCAAGTGGCTGTACGGTCCCGCCGCCAAAGTTGTGGGTATTTTCAACTGCAATCGCTGTCGTTGAAACTAGATAAGGCCCAGAGTTTGGGCGAGCGATTTCAAGCGCATCCTTTGCCACAAGTAAGCCGTTCTTGGCCGGCCAAGTGCGGGTTGTAATTCCGCTAAAGACTGCGGCAGCGCCTAGTTCGGCGCGCACGATATGTGAATTCGTTTCAGCGATTAACTCTTCACCAGGGGCGACGAGCATGCGAATCGCCAATTGATTAGCTAGAGAACCAGTTGGCGTAAAGAGACCGGCTTCTTTTCCAAAGAGCGCAGCTACCCGTTCTTCTAACGAATTAACTGTTGGATCATCGCTGTAAACATCATCGCCAACTTCGGCGCTAGCCATCGCTTCACGCATTGCCTGCGATGGTCGAGTTACGGTATCCGAGCGAAGATCAATTGGAGTGGCCACGACCTAAGCCTCTCACGCCTCTTTCATTACTATCAAATACATGGCAATTACGACCAAGATGCCACCAATTGAAACTTGAAGTGAGAGTGATTCACCACCGAAGGCCACAGCAAAGAGTGCGGCAAAGACAACTTCCATCGTCAATATCACTGCAACTTTGGTAGAAGTCATATGTGCTTGTGACCAGGTTTGCACAATAAAGGCTACGGCGGTGCAGACAACTGCAGTGAATACAACTACTCCCCAAACTCCAGCATCTGGTGGAGTTTCATAACCTTGTCCCAGTGAAATTACACCGGTTAAAAGCGCACAAATTGAGAGCTGAACAACTGTAAGAGCGTAAGCATCTAAGCCCAAGCTCCATTTACTCAAAGTTACGATGTGAGCGGCAAATGCGATTGCGCTTATAAAGACCAGTGCTTCACCGACTCCAACCGACCAGCCTTGTAGCGAAAGAAGCGCCAAGCCGACTGTGGCTAAAACTACGCAGAACCAAGTGAAAGCTCTGATGCGCTCCTTTAAAACTACCGCTGCAATTAGCGGTGTTAGAACAACATAGAGTCCGGTGACAAAACCTGTGATCGCAGCGCCTGTGCGAGCCAGGCCTAGAGTTTGAAAGATATAACCAGAGCCTAAGAAGAGGCCGGCAAGAGATCCTTTAAGAACGAGTTCACGATTTAACTTTGCTAAAACACTTGGTCGTAGCAAGACCATTACAAGCACAGCTATTACAAAGCGAGTTGCTAGAAAACTATTAACTGCTTGGCGCTCGATGGCAGGTTTCATCAAAACGAAGGCGCCGCCCCAAGAGGCTGAGACCGCTAAAAGCGCCCAAGGCGCGAGTTTCAGTTGAAGTTGATGGCGCGCGTTCATCCACGTAAACCTTTCAGTAGTTCAACCTCTTTACCGTGTTCAGGCTCCATGCCAGGAGTCTCCAGAATTAGGGGAGCGTTCTTAACTGCCGGATGCTTTAGCAACTCTTTAAAGGGATCTACACCGATAAAACCATCACCGATATTTTGGTGGCGATCCTTAAGCGCACCGCAGACATCCATCGAATCATTGGCGTGGATTAACTGGATACGTTCTGCGCCAGCGACTTCAACAAGTAAATCTAAAGTCTCTTTCATGCCACCTTTTTTGGCGATGTCATGGCCTGCCGCAAATACGTGGCAGGTATCAAGACAGATGCCAACTTTAGGGTGGTATTCCAGCGCCTTTAAGTAATACTCCAGATCCTCTAACCGCTTTACAAGTGATTGGCCTTGCCCGGCAGTTGGTTCTAGTAGCAACATTGGAGCATCATCAGTTAGCGCGTTAAGAATTGGCATCATCCCTTTATGGATCTGCTTCCATGCCTTATCAATAAAGTCTTCATTAACGGCAGAGCCGGTATGAACAACAACGCCAAGTGCACCAATCTCCTTGCCGCGCTTTAGTGAGAACTCAGTTGAAGCAAGTGAGTTCTTATATGTTCCTTCAGTTGGAGAACCTAAGTTAATGAGAAATGGAGCGTGAACATAAACCTCAATATCTAACGCTGTTGCTTTTTCGCGAAAGATCGCATCGGCTTCATGATTGGTTTCCGGCATCGCCCAACCTCGTGGATTTGAGGTAAAGACCTGAATCGCTTCGGCGCCAATAGTTTCGGCATAAGCAATTGAACGTTTAGCCATCCCACCGGTGGTCGGAGTATGTGCACCGATGCGCGGTGAGGTTTTTGGCATTCGCCTACCCTACTGTGATCGTCACGGTGCTGCCACGTTTGACCTTGGTGCCAACCTTGGGAGCGATATTTGTGACGGCTTTAACCTTCTTAACGCCGATCTTTTTAACTACAACTTTAAGTTCGAGATCATTTAAAGCCGCTCTCGCTTTTGCTTCGGTAAGTGAGAAGACGTTCGGGATAAATACAAATTGTGATCCCTTAGAGATCGTTAAGGTAATTTTCTCGCCCTTTGGTAGTGGAGCTCCGCCTGATGGAACTTGGCTTATAACTGCGCCAGCTAAAACGCTCTCGCTGAATTGATCAACGGTTTCAACGTCAAAGCCCGCCTCAGTCAATTCATTAAGCGCTTGGTCAGCCGACTTGCTGACATAGGAAGTGACATCAATAGTCTCAACTCCCTTACTTACCAAAATATCCACTGTTGAATCACGTTTCACTTTTGCACCTTGTTCAGGGCTAGATGAGATAACAAAACCTTTAGGAGTTCGCTCGTTAAATATTTCTTTTAACTCACCAACTTTAATTGGAGACTTAGCTAATAGGTTGACGGCTGCCTCGGGTGTAAGTCCAACTAACATCGGAATTACATATCTTTCGGGGCCTTTGGAGATGATTGCCTTTACTTGACCGCCAGCGTCAACCTTGCCACCACCTGCAGGATTTGAAGCGATAATTTGGCCTTCACCTACCTCTTCATCAAAGCGCTTTTCAGAAATTACAAGCGTTAATCCGAGTGGGGAGAGAACGCCGGTGGCTTCATTTTGAGTTGCGCCAACGATAGATGGAACCACGACTCTTGAACCAGGGCCAACGAGTGCATACCAACCAAAGATTC
>JBIIRS010000110.1:0-3918 GCA_044341425.1 Candidatus Planktophila sp.
AATGAAAAAGGTATTTGCACTACTTGCCGTATCAGCCCTATTACTTACCGGATGTGGAGAAAAAGAAGTGAGCGCTTCATCAGATAACTTGCCAACAGTCACAACTAATCAAGGAGAAGCGCCAACAATTGGGGCTCCTGTCGGTAACCCACCAACTACGCTAGAAATTAAAGACATCATCGTTGGTAATGGTGCAGAAGCTCTACCAACTTCAACCATGACCGTGCATTACACACTTATGACTTGGTCAAATGGACAGTTAATCGAATCTTCTTGGAATGGTGGATCACCTGCCACATTTCCATTGGCAAATGTGATCGTCGGATGGCAGCAAGGTATTCCCGGAATGAAAGTTGGCGGACGACGTTTGCTAGTTATTCCTCCTGATCTAGGTTATGGCGCCCAAGGCGGCGGACCAATCGGTCCTAATGAAACTCTTATCTTCGTCGTCGATGCAATTGGCGTTGCCTAACTCTCAGACGACCTGAAACCGATCGCGCCCCGCAAGGCGGTGCCTAGCCGAGGCGGGTAAATATCTCATTCTGATAACGGTTTGAATTCACCCGCTGTATCCCCGCCAGATGTTTGACTAGCGGTCTAGGTAGGCATAAGTTCATGGTTAGAGATGGGGTAAGGCCCCATCTCCTTTATCTGAATTCGGGGGAAATCAGTGTTTAAATCAAAGTTAATGAGATCAGCCGTAGTCGCGGTTATGGCGACTTTCGCTATCGGATCATCTGTTCCTAGCGCGCCAGCAGCATCAAAGACCATCGAGCTTTTGATCTCTGCAGATACAAATATTCAGACTCTCTGGAATACAGTTTTGATTCCAGCATTTGAAAAGGAATACCCAGGTTACAAAGTAAATGTAACTTTCGACCGTAACGGACTTCGCGATGCTCAGACATTCGCCAAGATCGTTGCTGCAAAAGAGACTCGTCGCGATCCAGGCGTTGACCTAATCGACGGTGGTATCGCAGTTCGTCTATCCCAAGCTGGACTCCTATATCGTCCAAGCCCATCACTGATGCCGAACCTAAAGGATGTCAGCAAACTTCTGATCAAGCAGGCGAATGGAACTATTCCTTACCGCGCTTCAACAGTTATGCTCGCGTACAATTCAACAAAAGTTACTAAAGTCCCTAAGACTCTAGATGAAGTTCTCGCATGGATTAAGGCAAACCCAGGTAAGTTCACTTACAACGTCCCATCAGGTGGCGGATCTGGTTACTCATTCGCGCAAACTGTTCTTGATATGAACCTAACTGCAGATGAGCGTCTGGCTATGTCACTTGCTGCAAATAAAGATATCCAGGCCAAGTGGGCAAAAGGTTGGGACACTCTTCGCGATCTCAATAAGTACACCTACGGTAAGAACGGCACATATCCAGCAAATAACGCTGCGACTTTGAACCTTCTTTCAACTGGTGAAATCGATATGGGAACTGTTTGGTCAGATCAATTCGCATCTGCCAAGGCAGCCGGCACCATGCCAGCAAATATCAAGGCAACTGCGATCAAGAGCCCATCGCTTACAGGTGGACCTGCAACCCTTGGTATCCCAATTAATGGTTCTAATCGCACAGGCGGACGTTTGCTTGCAAACTTCGTACTTTCACCAGCTATGCAGAATGCAATTATGGGCGGCACCCTTAAGGGTATTCCGGTCATAAACGGCAAGAAGCTAGATCAAACTCTGTTTGAAAACTTTAAGGATATCGATGTCACCGACATGCGCGCTCCTTACTTCCCTGCAAACTCTGATGATCTAAAGAGCGCTTGGTCGCTTAACGTTCCAGGTAAGTAATTACTTGAAACAACGATCTAAGTTACAAATCTCGAGAGGTACTTGTGGCCACAACTAACCTTGTAGCCACGAAGGAGGGCTTTGCGGAGGTAAAAACCGCAAAGCTCTCCACTCTCGGGTTTTTTATGGCTCTACCACCGGTATTGCTAATTGTTCTCTTTGTTGGTCTACCAATCTTCGTCGCCTTTATTTTCAGTATCGGTTACACCGGAGGCCCTAACCGAGTTATCTCAATTATCGGTCAGGATGTTTACACCAAAAATAGTTGGTGGGGAACAGCAGATGCCTATCTCGCTGTCTTTAAAGATCCACGTTTTCTTCCCGATTTTGCACTTACGTTGGTAGTTACCTTTGTATCAACGTTCATAGTGTTGTTTATGGCGATGGGTATGGGCCTTTACCAGCGAATTAAGGGTGGCAAACTCGCTTCAATCTTAAGCATGCTCTCACTGGTTCCACTCTTCGTACCAGTCGTGATCGCTGCTTACGCCATTGCCCAGTTCTACAACGGCGTCGGTTTTATGCGTACCTTTATGTCGCAATTCGGAATCGAATTTCCGATCATTACCGCAACTCGTAACGCAATAATTATCGGAACTATCTGGACATCACTCCCCTTTGCGATCTTGATGATCACCTCAGGTCTGCAATCAGTGCCAAACGCCCTTATTGAAACAGCGCAAGATGCTGGTGCCAGCTTTATGCGCATTGTCCGCACAATTCTCGTTCCCTTAGCTTTCGTACCAATCGTCATCGCCGGAACCTTTACCGCGATCGGCATCATGGGTTCATTCACCGTTCCGCTATTCCTTGGACCAAATCAGCCAACTATGTTGGGTGTGGAAATTTCTAATTTCTTTACCGCCTATAACAGACCACAACAATCCATCGTTATGGCATTTGTTATCTTTGCCGCTGCATCTGGAATTGCTGTTCTTTACATCTGGGCAAATATTCGCAGCGCCAAGCAGAGTGGACGAATCTAATGGCCAAGGCAGATAACGGTTTAAATCTCCAGTCAGGTTCTTTGATTACTCGCTTTCTAATCGGTTCCTTCGTTGCATTTATGGGCGTCTTTATCTTGGGGCCGCTTATCTGGCTCGCGCTGCAAGCATTTACAACTTCATGGACATTCCCCAGTTGGAAGCCAGATGGCTGGACCCTAATCTGGTGGAGACGCGTCTTTGAGACTCCATCAATGGTTGAAGCGATCCGCAACTCATTTATTACCGCCCCAATAGTTGTTTTAGTTTCAGCAGTTATCTGTCTGCCTGCTGCATATGCTGCAGCTCGCTATAACTACATCGGACGTCGGGTATTTCTCATCGGTATGTTTGCCGCCAACTCGTTTCCAAAGTTGGGTCTATTCGCATCGATTGCCACGCTCTTCTACACACTTAACCTAATGGGCACGATGGTTGGTGTGATCATCATCCAGTTGCTCGGCACAATCATTTATATGACCTGGATTCCTGCGGCAGCGTTTGCTGCGGTTCCAAAGAACTTAGAAGAAGCCGCGCGCGATGCCGGCGCCTCTAAGTTCCGAGTCTTCCGCGGCATCACCTTACGTATGGCGGCTCCTGGAATTTTAGTTGCGATGGTTATGTCATTTATCTCTGCCTTCGATGAAGCCCAAGGTACTTACCTCGTTGGATCTCCCGAGATCTTCACGATGCCAACAGAGATGTATTCGTTGGTGCTTACCTACCCAGTTCAAATCGCTGCGGTATTTTCGATCTTGCTCGCTGTGCCATCGGTAGTTTTGATTGGTCTGGCGCGTAAGCAAATTATCGGTGGACAGTTAGCAGAAGGTTTCCAAATCAAGTGATGACTACGAAAGGCTTAAAATGAGTAACGCAACGCAAGGTCTAGAGCTCATCGGCTTAACCAAGATTCTTGGTGGACGCGTCATCATTGATAATCTCAACTTAACTGTTGAAAAAGGCGAGATGGTTTCGCTACTTGGGCCATCAGGATGCGGTAAGACAACCACTCTTCGTATGATCGCGGGATTCTTAATCCCTGAAAAAGGCACCGTAAATCTGGCTGGAAAAGATGTCACCAAACTTGGTCCCGAAAAGCGTCCAAGTGCGATGGTTTTCCAGAACTAC
>JBIIRS010000016.1:0-13471 GCA_044341425.1 Candidatus Planktophila sp.
CTGTCGTACACTCACACCTCTACCTATTGCCCCCCTAGCTCAGTCGGTAGAGCGTTTCCATGGTAAGGAAAAGGTCACCGGTTCGATTCCGGTGGGGGGCTCGAAAGTGCACAACCCTTGGCGGGGTAGCTCAGCTTGGTAGAGCAAGCGGCTCATAATCGCTGTGTCGTGGGTTCAAATCCCGCCTCCGCTACTAGTTCGACCAGCAGTTGGCAGTTAAATAAGCGTGAATTTCGCGCAACGAGATCGCTCAGGTAACCTAAGCGCCTCGTAACAAGCAGGTACCAAAACGGTACTAACCGATAGAAGGAGCAAGACCATGGCAAGCAAGAGCGCGGACGTTCGTCCAAAGATCACCATGGCATGCGTTGACTGCAAAGAGCGCAACTACATAACAAAGAAGAACCGCCGCAACGATCCAGACCGTATGGAACTCAAGAAGTTCTGTCCACGTTGCAAGTCTTCAACTCTCCACCGCGAAACTCGCTAATGCTCGCACCCGATTCTGTCGGGCGCACCTTCGCTGGTGCTGATTCAATCTCTATTTCGCAATCAGAAATCGATGCCTTCGCTGCCGTAATTGGCGAGACTGAAACATCCATTGCACCCCCAACTTTTACGATCCGCATCTCGTTGGATCAATTTCAAAACATTCTCACCCAACCTGAAATCGGTTTGGATTGGTCACGCCTTGTCCATGGCGATCAAAAGTTTGAAATCTTCGCCCAAGTTAAGGCAGGGGATTCACTTAGCTGCTCAGCAACAATTGAAAGCTATCGCGTAGCTGCCGGCAACGAGATCGTTAGCGTGCGCTCGGATCTTCATCGCGGCGCTGAATTAGTTGTCTCTTCTTGGTCAACCTTGGTGGTGCGCGCATGAGCTCAAAGGTTGAAGTTGGCTTCGCAATTCCAGAGCGAGTTGTCCTGATAGATCGCCAGATGCTCAAGGCCTACGCCGATGCATCAGGAGATCAAAATCCAATTCACCAGAATGAAGAGTTCGCGATCTCTGTCGGGCTGCCAAATGTAATTGCTCACGGAATGTTGACCATGGCACTTGTTGGTAAATATGTCACCGATTGGTCTGGCGGCACATCCAGCGTTAAAGAATTCGGCGCTCGCTTTATTAAGCCAGTGATCGTGCCCGCTGGTGAGAAAGTGGATTTAACCATCAATGGCACGGTTACCGAAGTATCTGGCGATCAAATCAAAGTAGATCTCGTTGCTACATCCGCTGGCATCAAAGTGCTGGGCATGGCCAAGGCTGTCGTAGTAAAGAAATGACAGCGAAGAGTAAAGAAGAGTTAGCGCAAGAAAGACTCGATGCGCGCGCTGCCAAAGATTTTACAAAGGCCGATCAACTACGCGATCAAATAGCCGCACTTGGCTTTGAAGTAATCGATGTTGCTGGAGGCTTTGAATTCCGCGCTAAAGAGCGTTTTCCAACCTTTGCATCGACTCGCGACTTACGCCCAATAAAGATAACTGGCGATATTGCCATTGCGATGATCGTTGATGGATTTGCGGCAGATGCCGCCGAAACTGTGCGCACTATAAAGGCCCACACAACTGCGCCGGTTATTGCGCTAGTAATTGGAGATCCTGCCGAACTTGTCGATGAGATTGATACTCAATTCCAATTAATCTCGATTACTGAAAACTTTGGCTGGGGCGAGAACGCCAACGCACTCCTTAAAAATATCTCTTCCAAATACCTAGTCATCATGGATCCATCAACGCGATTTACTGGCGATGCCATGGCTCCAGTTCTGGCAGAGCTCAGTAAGGGCCAGTACGGTGCAGTTGGTTGGCGCGGGGGACTTGTTAATACTGAAGATGAATGGCGCAGTGTGGAAGACAAAGGCGCCGGAGAAGTCGATGTCTTATTTAGTTACTTCTTAGCGATTAACTGCCTTGATGCCACAAATGCTGGTGGATTTAACAACCGCGCAATTTATTACCGCAACGCTGATATCGAATTTTCTCTGCGTTTGCGCCATGCCAATGGACGTCTACTGCAGATGGATCTACCACTCGAACAAGCGCGCCATCATGGTTATTACGACACAGATGAAGAATTCCGCGAAGTTCAATCGAAGAAGAACTACGACCGTATCCTCGAGCGCTTTAGAGGCAAGAGCGCAATCTTGTCTCCACGCAGGTAACCTGTACTCATGGCCGAACTCCGTCACTACACAAGCTTGCGCGTTGGCGGGCCTGCCAAAAAATTTGTTGATGCCCACAATGAGAAGGAAATTGTCGCTGCCATTGAAGCAGCCGGCGATACACCCATTCTCATAATCGGTGGTGGCACCAATATCTTGGTCGCAGATAACGGTTTTGATGGAACGGTAATCCGCATAACAAATAAATCACTTGAAGCCGAAATCGATGCCTGCAGCGGTGCAACACTTTCAATTGGCGCTGGCGAAAACTGGGATGACTTTGTTAAGTCAACGGTTACCCGCGGCTTTGCCGGACTTGAAACCCTCAGCGGAATTCCAGGCACTGTCGGTGCTTCGCCAATCCAGAATATTGGCGCATATGGCCACGAGGTAAGTGAGTTTATTACTCGAGTTCGCACCTACGATCGCGAGAAGAAAGAGATTAAAACTTTCACCAATGAAGAATGTGATTTCTCATATAGGAATTCTTATTTCAAATCGCATCCTGGTCGCTACGTTGTTATCGAAGTTCAATTCCAACTCCGCATGGGCGTTGAAACAACACCTATTATTTATGCCGAACTGGCTACTAAACTTGGCATCGCAGTTGGCGAAAAAGCATCTGTTGCAGCAACTCGTAAAGCCGTGCTTGAACTCCGTGCCGCAAAAGGTATGTTGTTAAATCCCAGCGATCGCGACTCCTGGTCTGCCGGTTCTTTCTTCACAAACCCAATCGTCACTGCAGAAATTGCCGCGAAGTTGCCAGCAGCTGCACCTCGTTGGCCACAAGCCGATGGACGAATCAAGACAAGTGCAGCCTGGCTCATCGAAAATTCTGGAATTAAAAAGGGAGATACCTTCGGGGGAGCGCGCGTATCAACTAAGCACGTGCTTGCGCTTACTAATGCAGCCAATGCAACGGCGCAAGATATTGCATCCCTTGCAAAGAGCGCCCAGCAACATGTTCAGGATAAGTTCGGAATTACCTTAGAACCTGAAGTAAATCTGATCGGGCTTAACCTTCAGTAATTAGCTTCTTGATGCGGCCGATACCTTCGACGATATCTTCATCGCTAGTTGCATAAGAAAAACGTAAGTAACCAGATGGTCCAAATGCTTCACCTGGAACAGCGGCAACTTCAACTTCTTCCAAGATTAGCGTTGCAAGTTCTGCAGAAGTCTTTGGAGTTTTACCGCGGATAGTTGTGCCGAGAACTCCCTTAACTGATGGATAAACATAGAAGGCGCCAGTTGGTGTTGGGCAGACAAATCCTGGAATCTCATTGAGTAGTCCAACAATTAACTTGCGACGACGATCAAATGCTTCACCCATTTTGTGAACAGCTGATAAATCTCCAGTAAGTGCGGCAATAGCCGCGCGCTGTGAAACGTTGGCAACATTTGAAGTTAGGTGAGACTGCAAGTTAGTTGCCGCCTTGATTACATCCTTAGGCCCGATCATCCAGCCCACGCGCCAACCAGTCATTGCATAAGTCTTGGCTACGCCGTTGATGATGATGCAGGTATCAGCAAGCGCCGGAACAAGTACCGGAAGTGATGGCGCAGTTGCACCGTCATATAGAAGGTGTTCGTAAATCTCATCGCTAATGACCCAAATATTGTTCTTAACTGCCCATTCACCAATCGCCTTAACCTGCTCGACAGAGTAAACCGAACCGGTTGGGTTTGATGGTGAACAGAAAAGCAGCGCCTTTGTCTTTGGTGTGCGCGCGGCTTCTAGTTGTTCAACGGTTACTAAATAATTTTGTGTTTCATCGGCAAAGATTTCAACGGTCTTGCCACCAGCTAGTTGCACGCACTCTGGATAAGTAGTCCAGTAAGGCGCAGGAAGTAGGACCTCATCACCTGGATCAATGATCGATGCAAATGCTTGGTAGACAGATTGTTTTCCACCATTTGTTACAAGAACTTGATCAGCGGTAACTTCATAATTTGAATCACGCTTTGTCTTTGCGACAATTGCTTCGCGAAGTTCTGGAAGACCTGCAGCAGGTGTGTAGCGATGATTTGCCACAACGCGCGTTGCCGCAGCGGCTGCTTCAACGATGTAATCAGGCGTTGGAAAATCAGGTTCACCTGCTCCAAAACCAATAACTGGACGACCAGCCGCCTTAAGCGCTTTGGCCTTTGCATCAACGGCCAAAGTGGCTGATTCTGCGATTGCGGCGATACGTGCGGAAACTCTGCTCATAGGCGAAGTCTGCCCTATGCGCGGGCAGAATTGAGCGCGAGTTTTACCTACCCCCCTTTGACCCTCTACACTTCAACGCTCACGAGGATTTGCAATTCCCTAGGGTTTTGTCATGCCCTCGCGAAGGGCAGTAGCTCAATTGGCTAGAGTTGCCGTCTCCAAAGCGGCCGGTTGGGGGTTCGAGTCCCTCCTGCCCTGCAAGAAGTTGTAAAAGATTAGTAATAAAGCTGTAAAAAGTTTTACGAAGTACTTAACCGATTGCTTTACCGATTGAAAGGAACGACGATGACAGAGTCAACAGAACAAGTTGCCGAGAAGCTCGGTCTATTTGCGCGCGTTGGCCTTTTCTATCGCCAAGTTATCTCTGAGCTAGCCAAGGTGGTTTGGCCAACACGTAAACAGTTGAGCACATACACCGCAGTCGTATTGGTCTTCGTAACCTTCGTTATCGCAGTCGTTTCTATCTTTGACTTGGTAATCACCAAGCTTGTCTTCTGGGTATTTGGGTAAGGGATAAAAATGACCGAGAACCAGACACCTGATGCTTTCGAAGCAGCGCTTGCGGCTAATGCCGACGAGATCGTTGCTGAGGTTGCTACACCAGAAATCGTTGAGGAAGTAGTTCTCACCGATTCACCTGTTGATGATCTTGCGCTCGCCAGCGATGAAGATGGCGATCTCGAATCAGACGAAAATGATCCAAATGCAGAATTCCGTCGCACCCTTCGCGCAGCGATCGGCGACTGGTACGTAATCCACTCATACGCAGGTTACGAGAAGAAGGTTCGCGATAACCTCAACAACCGCAAAGTTTCACTTCATATGGAAGATTACATTTTCCAGATCGAAGTTCCTGAAGAAGAAGTTATGGAAATCAAGAACGGCCAGCGCAAGCAGGTTAAGCGCAATATCTACCCAGGCTACGTTCTTGTCCGCATGGAGCTAACTGACGAGTCTTGGTCTGCAGTTCGCAATACACCAGGCGTTACAGGCTTCGTCGGAAACGCTCACCACCCAAGTCCACTAAGCATGGATGATGTAGAAAAGATTCTTGCTCCACGCCCTGTTAAGAAATCTGACAAGGCCGATATCCGCGTCATTGATTTCGAAGTTGGCGAATCAGTCACCGTTATGGATGGCCCATTTGCAACGCTTCCTGCATCAATCTCCGAGATCATGCCTGAGCAAGCAAAACTCAAGGTTCTTGTTTCAATCTTCGGACGCGAAACACCAGTAGAACTTTCATTTGCACAAGTACAGAAAATTTAATTACCGGAAAACTAGAAAAGGAATAAAAAAATGGCACCAAAGAAGAAGGCAACCGGATTCATCAAGTTGCAGATCCAAGCTGGCGCAGCAACACCTGCTCCACCAGTAGGTCCTGCCCTTGGTCAGCATGGTGTCAACATCATGGAGTTCGTGAAGGCTTACAACGCTGCCACTGAATCTCAAAAGGGTCAGATCATTCCGGTAGAGATCACTGTCTACGAAGATCGCTCATTTACATTTATCACTAAGACTCCACCAGCATCACGTCTTATCTTGAAGGCTGCTGGCGTCGAAAAGGGATCACCAGTTCCACACAAGACCAAGGTTGCAAATATCACCATGGCTCAGGTTCAGGAGATCGCAAAGGTCAAGATGGCTGACCTCAATGCAAATGACATTGATGCAGCAAGCAAGATCATCGCCGGTACTGCTCGCTCAATGGGTATCACTGTCGGATAACTAAATTTCTACTTCTCACCGTGAGAAGTAGATGTGGGAGAACCTCGCTGGTTCGTTAACCACAACCACTAGCTAAGTCGAAAGATTTAGGAATGAGGAAGATATGAAGCGCTCAAAGAAATACACCGCGGCAGCAGAGAAGGTTAAGAAAGACCACCTTTACACACCGCTTGAGGCAGTAACACTTGCCAAAGAGACAACAACTACTAAATACGACTCAACTGTTGAAGTTGCACTCGTTCTTGGCGTAGATCCAAAGAAGGCCGATCAAGCAATTCGCGGAACAGTTAACTTGCCTCACGGCACAGGAAAGACTGCTCGCGTTCTTGTATTCGCAAACGGAGAGCGCGCTGACGAAGCTCGCGCAGCCGGTGCAGATATCGTCGGTGGCGATGAACTCATTGAAGAAGTTTCAAAGGGTCGCTTGGACTTCGATGCAGTTGTTGCAACACCAGATTTGATGGGTAAGGTCGGTCGTCTCGGTAAAGTTCTCGGAACACGTGGACTTATGCCTAACCCAAAGACCGGAACAGTTACAACCGATGTAACAAAGGCAGTTAACGACATCAAGGGCGGAAAGATCGAATTCCGTATTGATAAGAACTCAAACCTTCACTTCATCATCGGTAAGTCATCATTTACTGCAGCACAGCTTGCAGATAACTATGCAGCCGCTCTCGATGAAGTTCACCGCGCAAAGCCAAACTCATCAAAGGGTCGCTACATCGCAAAGGCTGTTGTCTCAACAACTATGGGACCTGGAATCCAAGTAGATCCAAACTTGGTTCGCGAGCCATCAGCTAACTAGTTTCTTAAGTAAAAATCCGGCTCCCGGCGGGCTTGGGACTTGCTCGTTAAAGTCCCTTCGCTCCACCAGAAGCCGGATTTTTAACTTGCGCGTGGTAAAAAACGGGAGCCGGATTTTTATTTTGCGTATGGGATTACGTAAGTCTCTAGACTTAAGCCATGGCAAGCCTGGTTGTTGATACCGCACCTTTGGTGCTCGATGTTGGTGTGGTTTTGCTTGCCGCCGCAACGATGGGTTTTGCTGCACGCAAAGTTGGTTTACCGGCAGTTGTTGGATATTTATTAACGGGCTTAATGGTTTCGCCCTTTACACCCGGTTATGTTGCAGATTACGACCAACTTGCGCTGCTGGCAGATATTGGCGTCGTTCTGCTTTTATTTGAAGTTGGAATCGAAATTGATTTGCGCCGAATTAGTAAGGAGAAGAAAGCCTTGCTTTGGGGCGTTCCAGCCCAAGTAGCAATCGGTATGGCGATCGGAACTCCAGTCTTTTTATTCTTGGATATTTCACTGCTTGGTTCTTTGCTCCTTTCACTTTCTATTGCAATGTCATCAAGTGTTGTAATCGTGAATATCACTCGAAGCCGTCGTAGAAAAACAGATACTGATACTGAAGAAGCGCTGCTAGGTTGGGCTGTCATGCAAGATGTAACTGGCGTAACCGTTGCCGCCATAGTTCTAGCACTTTTTGGAACTAGCGATCGATCACTTCCAGTAGCGCTCGGCGGAATCGTTGGGTTCGTGGCCGTAGCTTATTTGGCAGCCAAACTAATTCCGATTATCTTGCGCCTTGTTCGTTGGGAGAAAGATTTATTCTTAATTTTCTCAGTTGCAATTGGTTTATCGCTTGCTGCACTTGGAACCGTGGTATTTGCAATTCCTATGGCGCTAGCTGGATTCGTAGCTGGTCTAGCGATAAATCAGAGCCGTGACACAGATGAAGTTAGAAAAGCTATTTTGCCTTTCCGTGACCTCTTCGCAGTTTTATTCTTTGTCATCATCGGTAGCCTTATTGAACCTGCACTATTCTCAAAGGCTCTGCCTTTTGCGCTAATAATCATTACGATCGTGATAATTGGAAAGAGCATCCCAGTCGTTCTGCTCGCAAAAATTGGAAAGTTAAATGCCAATCCTTTCCAGATGGGTGCAGGAGTTGGACAAGTTGGGGAATTCTCATTCGTTCTAGGCAGCATCGCATATTCGCAAGGAGCTATAGATAGAGGCCAGTTTGTGGGAGTTCTGATGGCGGTCGTTATCTCGATCATCGCCTCAGTACTTCTTGTGCGAATCCGACCTCATTCGAAAAGCCAGATTTAAGCGGGGATTTGACCCGAAAAGCGGGCAAGCCCTAAGGTTTACCCATAACCAAAGACCGCAGGTCTGATCTCGCAAGAGTGAAGATAATTGAGGAATCTCAGCCCGCGTAGGTGTTCACATTAATCCGTGCGCATTTACGCGTCACGGATTTTTTTATTTCCTGTGGTCGCTAAGTACCAGGAAAGGTGAACCGAATGGCTCGCCCAGTAAAAGAAGCAGCAGTTGCTGAACTGACTGAAGATTTCAAGTCAGCTAATGCAACCTACCTAACCGAATACCGCGGTCTAACCGTGACTTCGATGAAGGAATTGCGTCGCAGCCTTGGTTCAGATACCAAGTACAGCGTCGTTAAGAACACCCTTACAAAGATTGCAGCTAAGAACGCCGGCGTAGACATCTCTGATGATCTACTTGTTGGTCCTTCAGCACTTGCTTTCATCAAGGGAGATCCAATTGATGCAGCTCGTAATCTAAAGAACTTCCAAAAGGAGAACCCACTACTTGTTGTTAAGGGTGGAATCTACGAAGGCAAGTTCGTTACAACTGCAGAAATCATGCAGCTTGCTGATCTTGAGTCCCGTGAGGTTCTCTTGGCAAAGCTTGCTGGTGCAATGAAGGGATCGCTTGCTAAGGCAGCGCGTATCTTCGATGCACTTCGCATCAAGATGGAAGCTGGTGCACCAGTTGCAGCAGCACCAGCTGCTGTGGTTGAAGCCCCAGCAGCTCCAGCAGTTGAAGAAGCAGCACCAGCTGCTGAAGCAACTGCAGAAGTAACAGAAGAAGTTGTCGCTGAAGTTGCTGCAGAAGCAACAGATGCAGCAGAAACTCCAGCGGAATAAAGAAAAGGAAAATATAAAATGGCAAAGCTCTCATCAGCAGATCTAATGACTCAGTTCAAGGAAATGACACTTGTAGAACTTTCAGAGTTCGTAAAGGCATTTGAAACTGAATTCGATGTAACAGCAGCAGCACCAGTTGCAGCTGCAGCAGCAGGCGGCGCAGCAGCAGGCGGCGCAGCAGATGCTGGACAAGATGAATTCACAGTTATCCTCGAAGATGCAGGCTCACAGAAGATTGCAGTGATCAAGGAAGTTCGTAACCTCAATTCAAGCCTTGGCTTGAAGGAGGCAAAGGACCTTGTTGATGCAACTCCAGCAACACTTCTTGAGAAGGCAAACAAGGAGACAGCAGAGAAGGCAAAGGCAGCTCTCGAAGCAGCTGGCGCAAAGGTCACACTTAAGTAAGTTTCGCTTACTAGAAATCCCTTCGGCTGGGCCGGGGACTTGCTCGTTAAAGTCCCCTCACCCAACCGAAGGGATTTTTTTGCGCTCAGGCAGGTTGGCGGCCGACCACAAAGTTTCAGGATTCGCTGACAAAGGGGAGGGTTTGGGGGTATAAGCCGTCGGTTGGACAGGCTGAGGGGGTGAGCGATACCCTTGCCGTTCGCATAAATCTTCTATGGTCAGGGCATATAGCGGCTGAGACCTAATAGTTGTGCGTTCTCGCACTTTGTTAAACGACATCATTAAAAAAATAATGTCGTAAGTAAACATTGTCTGGAAGGACATCTCTTGGCCGCGAAAAAGAATTCTGTAGCTCCGCAACGTATTTCATTCGCCAAGATCCGCGAACCCCTAGAAGTTCCAAACCTATTAGCGCTCCAAGTTGAGAGCGTTGATTGGCTATTGGGTAACGACTTGTGGCGTTCACGTCTTGCGCAATCAACAAATACAAATCGTGGAGAACTTCCATCAAAATCAGGTTTAGAAGAAATCTTCGAAGAAATTTCACCAATCGAAGATTTCCAGGGCACTATGTCGCTCTCATTCCGCGATCACCGCTTCGAGCCACCTAAGTATTCAATCGAAGATTGCAAAGAACGCGATATGACTTACTCGCAGCCACTATTCGTGACTGCTGAATTCACCAATAACGAAACCGGTGAAATTAAGTCACAGACTGTCTTCATGGGTGACTTCCCTGTAATGACAAAGCGCGGAACATTTGTAATTAACGGAACCGAGCGCGTTGTTGTTTCACAGCTCGTACGTTCACCAGGTGTTTACTTCGAACGCACAATCGAAAAGACATCAGATAAAGATGTATTCACTTCAAAGATCATTCCAAGCCGCGGCGCTTGGCTTGAATTCGAAGTTGATAAGAAAGATCTCGTCGGTGTTCGCATCGACCGCAAGCGTAAGCAATCAGTAACTGTCTTCTTGAAGGCACTTGGTTGGACTGAAGAACAAATTCTTGAAGAGTTTGGTGACTTCGAATCAATGCGTGCAACTCTTGAAAAAGATACAGTCAAGACACAAGATGAAGCGCTGCTAGATATCTACCGCAAGCTTCGTCCGGGCGAGCCACCAACTAAGGAAGCTGCTCAAAACCTAATCGAGAACCTCTATTTCAATGTAAAGCGCTATGACTTGGCCAAGGTCGGTCGCTTTAAGGTAAACAAGAAGCTCGGTCTTGATCAAGAACTTTCACAGAGCATTCTTACAATCTCTGACATCGTTGCAACCCTTCGCTACCTCGTGGCGCTACACCGCGGCGATCTCACAATGGATTACGGCCGTGAAGTACGTGTTGAAAAGGACGATATCGATCACTTCGGTAACCGTCGTCTTCGCACAGTTGGTGAACTAATTCAGAACCAAGTTCGCATCGGTCTATCTCGTATGGAACGTGTTGTTCGCGAACGTATGACAACTCAAGATGTCGAAGCAATTACTCCACAGACTCTGATCAACATCCGTCCGGTTGTTGCATCAATCAAGGAGTTCTTCGGAACATCTCAATTGTCACAGTTCATGGATCAGACAAACCCACTTTCAGGTCTTACACATAAGCGTCGTCTTTCAGCGCTTGGACCTGGTGGTTTATCTCGTGACCGTGCTGGCTTCGAAGTTCGCGACGTTCACCCATCTCACTACGGACGTATGTGCCCAATCGAAACTCCTGAAGGACCAAACATTGGTCTTATCGGTTCACTTGCAACATATGGTCGCGTAACTGCATTCGGATTTATCGAGACTCCTTACCGCAAGGTTGTAAAGGGTCGCGTTACAGATCAGGTTGATTACCTAACTGCAGATGAAGAAGATGAACACATCATCGCGCAGGCAAATGCACCTCTTACTGATGACAATCACTTTGCTGAAGCGCGCGTACTCGTACGTCGTCGCGGTGGAGAAGTTGAATACATCATCGGTGACGAAGTTGATTACATGGACGTTTCACCACGTCAGATGGTTTCTGTTGCAACAGCAATGATTCCGTTCCTTGAGCACGACGATGCCAACCGCGCGTTGATGGGCTCAAACATGATGCGTCAGTCAGTTCCTTTGATGCGCGCAGAAGCGCCACTTATCGGTACTGGCATGGAATTCCGTGCAGCAGTTGATGCCGGTGACGTAGTCACAGCAACTAACTCAGGTGTTGTTACTGAAGTATCTGCCGATGAAGTAAAGGTCATGGGCGATGACGGTACTTACCAGACTTACTCACTATCTAAGTTCTCACGCTCTAACCAAGGAACTTCATACAACCAGAAGGTTGTTGTCTCTGAAGGTCAGAAGCTAGAAGTTGGTTCAGTAATTGCAGATGGTCCATGTACCGAAAACGGTGAAATGGCTCTCGGCAAGAACTTGCTCGTGGCATTTATGTCATGGGAAGGCCACAACTACGAAGATGCGATCATTCTTTCGCAGCGTCTCGTACAAGATGATGTTCTTACATCAATCCACATTGAGGAATACGAAGTTGATGCTCGCGACACCAAGCTAGGTGCCGAAGAGATCACTCGCGATATCCCTAACGTTTCTGAAGAAGTACTTGCAGACCTCGACGAGCGCGGAATCATTCGCGTCGGCGCAGATGTCGTCCCTGGCGATATCTTGGTTGGAAAAGTAACTCCAAAGGGCGAAACAGAATTAACACCTGAAGAGCGTTTGCTTCGTGCAATCTTCGGAGAAAAGGCTCGCGAAGTTCGCGATACATCTCTCAAGGTTCCACACGGCGAGTCAGGAAAAGTTATCGGCGTAAAGATCTTCGAATCAGAAGAAGGCTTCGAGCTTGCAGCTGGCGTTAACCAATTGGTTCGCGTTTACGTTGCACAGAAGCGCAAGATTCAAGATGGTGACAAGCTCGCTGGTCGCCACGGTAACAAGGGTGTTATCTCCAAGATTCTTCCAGTTGAAGATATGCCATTCCTTGAAGATGGAACTCCAGTAGATGTAGTTCTTAACCCGCTCGGCGTTCCAGGTCGTATGAACGTCGGTCAGGTTCTTGAAATGCACCTCGGCTGGGTTGCGAAAACTGGTTGGGATCTCTCTGGCGTCGATGAAGCGTGGCAGAAGCACATGCGCGCAATCGGTGCAGAAAAGGGAACTCCTGGAACTAAGTTCGCAACACCTGTCTTCGACGGTGCACTTGAAGATGAAATCTCAGGCTTGCTATCAAGCACTCTTCCAAACCGCGATGGCCTTCAGCTAATCGGCCGAAGCGGAAAGGCTAAGTTATTTGATGGCCGTTCCGGTGAGCCATACCCAACACCAATTTCAGTTGGATACATGTACATCTTGAAACTCCACCACTTGGTTGATGACAAGATCCACGCACGTTCAACTGGTCCATACTCAATGATCACGCAGCAACCACTCGGCGGTAAGGCGCAATTCGGTGGTCAGCGATTTGGTGAAATGGAAGTGTGGGCACTTGAAGCTTACGGTGCTGCTTACACACTCCAAGAACTTCTCACAATTAAATCTGACGACGTTCTCGGACGCGTAAAGGTTTACGAAGCGATCGTTAAGGGCGAGAACATCCCTGAGCCAGGTATCCCTGAGTCATTCAAGGTACTTATCAAGGAAATGCAATCACTCTGCTTGAACGTCGAAGTTCTCTCTTCAGAAGGTGTCGCAATTGAAATGCGCGATAACGATGAAGAAATTTTCCGTGCCGCCGAAGAACTAGGTATCAACTTGTCACGAGTTGAACCAAGCTCTGTAGAAGAAGTTTGAGAGAGGGATAAATAACTATGTTAGATGTCAACTTCTTTGATGAATTAAGAATCGGTCTCGCATCGGCTCAGAACATTCGTGATTGGTCATTTGGCGAAGTAAAGAAGCCAGAGACAATCAACTACCGCACACTCAAGCCAGAGAAGGACGGACTCTTCGACGAGAAGATCTTCGGACCAACTCGTGACTGGGAATGTTATTGCGGTAAGTACAAGCGCG